>NZ_JAJKFX010000005.1:0-211435 GCF_022869025.1 Acinetobacter sp. F-1
TTTAATATTTTTGAAAAATGCTATTTTTATTTTTAGTGCGGCTTTGTTTTAATCTATTTCTATACACTTGTAAAAGATAAGTGGCTGAACTGTGCGGGTACTTGAAGGTCTGGCTTATATTTTACTAGACTAATTAAACTTAAACTATTAAAAAATAAATAATTAATAGAAATTAACATTGGTCATTTTTTAGAATTATATGATTAACGGTTATCTGGTTCAGGATTGAAAGTTACTTTATAAAATGGCAGAAGATTTGGAAAATATTTTCAGAATATGAAAACTTTGTGAAAAATAAATAAATATTGTATAACAGGGAGAGTGCAATATTTTGCTATTTTTATTGATTATTAAGAAAGAGTATAAAAATGGAACTGGATCGTTTCGATAAACATATTCTAGAAATATTGACCCATGAGGATGTCAATCTGAATGAACTGTCAGAGCGGGTAAATTTATCTGTGAGTTCAGTCCATCGCCGGATCAAACACTTGATCGATCTAAATATTATCAGTGGCTTAAAGCGTGAAATTAATTATCAGAAATTAGGTTTCACGCTGCATGTACTGTTACAGGTGTCGCTAAGTAAACATGATAGTGATACTTTTGCTAAATTTCTGGAAGAACTGGAAAGTATTCCCGAAGTGATTAATGCCTTTTTGGTCACCGGCCAGTCTGCGGATTTTATTGTCGAAGTAGTGGCGCGAGATATGGAAAATTATAGTGAAATTTTACTCAAGCGTATCGGGAAAATTGAGCATGTGGTTGCACTGCATTCGAGCTTTGTCATTAAAGAATATAATGTCTTTAACTGTAGCGGATTACTCAATAAAGTTTGATCCTAGGCGAGAGTAGTAGACAACTATAAAAAACGCACCCAAGGGTGCGTTTTTAGTTTTGATCAAGCTTAAGCATCTAATTGCGCCATCACTTCATCAGTAAACTCTACGTTGGTATATACGTTTTGAACATCATCTAAATCTTCAAACATATCGATCATTTTCAAAATCATTTTGGCTTGATCAACATCTGTAATTTCAGCTTTGGTTGAAGGGCTCATCACAACTTCAGCATTGTCAGACTTCAGACCTGCTGCAGTGAGCGCATCCTGTACATCACCAAAGCTTTCAGGCGTGGTAATTACCAGAATTTCATCTTCAGCAATTTCAATATCTTCCGCGCCTGCTTCCAAAGCTACTTCCATGATTTGATCTTCTAAAGAAACATCTTCAAAAGTGATCTCGCCACGTTTGGTAAACAGATAAGCCACTGAACCGGCAGTACCTAAGTTACCATTGGTTTTTGAGAAGCAATGGCGAACATCAGGAACAGTACGATTCAGGTTGTCTGTCATGGTCTCTACCAGAACAGCAACACCACCTACACCATAACCTTCATAGGTCACTTCTTTCAGGTCGTCGTTATCTTCGCCACCCGCACCACGTTGAATGGCACGGTTGATCACATCACGTGTCATATTTACAGATAATGCTTTTTCAACCACCGCACGCAGACGAGGGTTGCTACCTGCATCTGGACCACCGAGTTTTGCCGCAGTGGTTAATTCACGAATATATTTGGTAAAAAGCTTACCACGACTCGCATCTTGTTTTGCTTTACGATGCTTAATATTGGCCCACTTGGAATGACCCGCCATGCGAACTTTGCTCCTTGTAGATTGGCTGTATGCCTATCAGAATGCCGAAATTCTACCATAAGCTTTTTTTTAAAAAAAAGTGTCTGGATTTGAGATTTCAGGATAAAACAAAAAAATTGTATTAAATTGATAGAAAAGGGGAATGCTATAGTGCAGTTTTTGATTTTATTTTTCAAATTTATACAAATGCTTTAGGAGGACATGAACAGCAAAGGATCTGTTCATGTCGAGCACTGTTACTGAGCTTATTCCGGAATGACAATATCCAGATCCACTTTATCTTTATAGAGCTGTTTGATTAAGGCCAGATCTTGAGCCAGATCTGTTGGATAAATCTTGCCTAAAATGCCACCTTGTTTGGTTCTGGAATTGGCATATAGCAACACAATCGGCACATTGGCAGCTTTGGCAATATGCCAGAAGCCGGTACGGATCGGTTTACGTGCTTCACCTTGCTTGGCACGTGTCGCTTCTGGTGCAATCACCAGATTAAACTTTTCATTATTCTGAAAATGCTCCACCATCTGGGTCACGATATCTTTATTGGCCTTGCGGTCAACAGGAATACCGCCGACAGCTTTTAATAGCGGTTTGAAAGGTCCTTTAAATAGTTCTTTTTTGATCAAGGTATGAACTTTAAGATCATAAATCTGGAAGAGGGCAATCGACAGCACCGCATCCATCATTGAAGTATGTTCAAAGCCAATAATGACCTGTTTGTTTTCGAGTACATCTGGTTCGACATGATATTGCCAACCCGCAAGTTTAAATGCAGATTCGCCAATGAATTTATTTAGCATAAGCACAGATTAAGTAAAAGCCATATGTGGAGAATTGCATAATTTCTTCTTGTTCGGCCATTCAGTCAATAGGCTGGCAAATAAAACGTGTAAATAATGTAGAAATCTATAATTTCTTGATCTTTTTAAACTGAAATATTAAGAGCTAAAATGTATAAATAAAAAATTTTGATATTAAAAAAGTATTATTAGATATAAAAAAAGTCTTAAAATGGTGAAAAAATGACTATCCAGAGCAAGATTTAGTTATTAGACTTTTGTCGAAGAAGAGAAGGGGTATTAATCCTTTCTATTTTGTTGTTCTTTCTACTCTGAGATTGAAAACTATGACATACATTACAGCCTTTGTAGTCTCTTTATTGATTTTAGTGCTTATAATTGTATGGTCTTTCATCGAAATTAAGCAGGATTTGCGTAAAGAAAAAGAAATGAAGTCTCAATTCTAATTTTTCTTTATTCTGCAGCTCATATACTTTTCCATCATTTTTAATATTTTATCAAATATTTTTTGATACTTTATAAATATACTGAGACGTCAAATCTATCAAATGTATGCTTTATTCTATGAGGTTGACGTCAATATTTCAGGCTAGGCTGCCTTAAATTGATCTGTATATACCCATTTTTCTGCATGTCTTTAGACTGAAGTATTAAAGAACTAGAATTTCTTTCGAATTAAGTCATGATGATTGCTGCCTAAGTGTTCAAGTGGTTATAAAAGTACTTGTCTTTCAAAAAAATCTTAGCTAGTATTCATGACGCTTGAACTTATTGATAAATAAAGTTTTCAGCATGTAGGGCCTATAGCTCAGTTGGTTAGAGCAGCGGACTCATAATCCGTTGGTCGACAGTTCAAGTCTGTCTGGGCCCACCAAATTTTATATTTATATAGCTTTATATAAGATCTAAACCCTTAACTCTAAAAGAGTTAAGGGTTTTTTATGTCTTAAGAATACTCAGGTAGACTCGTAGAAAAACACCCTATTCGTATCCTTGTTTGTATCATAAATTTAAAATATAACTCAGGATACAGGAGCCTAGTTTAATCTAGGAAAATCATAATTTTATTGCTAAATCTAAATTGCTCACAGATACCCAATTTGCAGTGTTAAAACCTAAAGAATTAGAGTATAGGGTTTCGGATATTATGGGTTTGTATTTAAAAGTCGTTGTAACAGGTAAAAATCATGGCAGTTGCGGTTTAAGAATACACTTGGTAAATGGACATAGCTTGGGACTTATCCAGTAATCTCAGTCAGAGAAGCATGTTCAATGGCCATTAAGTATTAAAATGGTGAACTCATTTTAAAAACTAAAAATGAGAAGTTATTGGAAGCTCAACAAAAAGAGAACCTATTGTTTGGTAATTTACTGATTAAATGGATGAAGACAAAGCAAGCTGTATGAACTGATAAAACTTATAAGAAAGAGTATCAGTCGATAGAAAAGCATATATTGCCAGTATTTTGTTATCGTCTATTCAAAGACATACCTGCTTCGGAGTGGAAAGGATTTTTCCAATAAAAACAATTAAATGAACAGATATTCAATCGATTTGAAAAACTAATTTCGTATTGTCGTAATGCTTATGATTTTACCATTGACGATAATTTAACTATTACACTTAAATAAAAATTAGGCAATATTTGAATCAACTTATAAAAAAGAGGTCTGGCTTCAATAGATGAATTCTATGAGTCATTTTTAAGGATTTTTTATCTAGAAGAATTTTACCTCAGGAAAAAAGTTTATATTTATGAATGGACTGTGATGCACTTCAAAAAATATCAGGAAATAAGATTAAAAGTAGATGAAATGCATTTTACAACTGAGAAAATTATGCTAATAAATAAGAGATGATTTTTTAGTCAGAAATCATGATGTTTCAGGAAGGAATATCTTAAGAAGCGTATTAAAAAAATGATTAAACAGGAGTTTCAAGATGCTTCAGCTATTAAGAAAATTATTTTGCTTGCATATCTATGAGTACGAGCAAATGCAGGAAATCGGGGAACACAGGGAGTGTCGTAAGTGTGGGATCAATAAGGACTGATGTTTTACAAAAAAAAGTGAGCGAGGGCTCACTTTTTTTATGCTTATACTTGGCTAATTTCCGTTAAAATTAGAGTGAAATTCCAAGCTGATGATCGGGCATATGAGCAAAAATTTTCATGCAGATACCTATATCGTAGACAGCAATCTGGCAGATACGCTGCATTGGCTTAGTCTGCATCAAGACAGTTATGAGTCTTTTAGCTATGATGCAATCACTCAGGAGTTGGTGGTGCATCATGCCAATGGAATGGATCAAATCAGAGTTGGAGATTATCTGAATGCCCGCTATGGCATACTGATTACTGCACATAACTTTTCAGCGACTTAATTCACTCCTATATTGCTTAGCCTGCCATCGCATCGGTCGCCAATGCACGTACACTTGGTTTAGGCTGCTCTGCAACCAGACCTAATTTCTCAAATAGCTTTTGGTCACGACCTTGGGCAGTATTTGGGGTGGTCAAAAGTTTTTCACCCGAGAAAATGGAATTGGCACCGGCCATAAATGCCAGAGCCTGATCTGAATCGGTTAACGATTCACGGCCCGCAGAGAGGCGGATGTAGCTTTTTGGCATCAAGAGGCGCGCCACTGCAATGGTACGAATCCATTCAATAACATCCAGTTTTTCTACATCTGCCATTGGTGTGCCTTCAATTGGAACCAGCATATTGATCGGGACAGATTCAGGGTGAATGACCAGCGTGGCAAGTTCATATAATAAACCAATCCGGTCATTACGGCTTTCGCCCAGTCCGACAATACCGCCACTACATACTTTTAAACCGGCTTGACGCACATAATCCAAAGTATCGAGACGGTCATCAAAGCTTCGGGTACTGATAATATGTGAATAATATTCACGAGAAGTATCCAGATTGTGGTTGTAGTAATCCAGACCGGCATCTTTCAAACGTTCTGCTTGGGATGCATTCAACATGCCCAGTGTCATACAGGTTTCCAGACCGAGTGCTTTAACTTCCTGCACCATTTCCAGAACATAAGGCATATCGCGCTCATGCGGGTTACGCCATGCAGCGCCCATACAGAAACGAGAGCTTCCAGAAGCCAGTGCCTGTTTAGCCTCCTGAATGACTTTATCGACCGCGATACGTTTTTCAGCTTCTAGCTTGGAATCATAATGCGCAGATTGTGAACAGTATTTGCAGTCTTCAGGGCATTTGCCTGTTTTGATCGAGAGGAGGGTGCTGACCTGAACTGTATTGGCATTGAAGTGCTCACGATGAACCTGTTGCGCCTGAAACAATAAATCCATTAAAGGCTGCTGATACAGTGCCTGTATTTCTTCACGTGACCAATCATTGCGTACTGCATTACTCGTGTTCATATATCTGTCCTTGTTTGTGCTTATTTATCATTCACCTCATCTTAATAAAAATGTGTGTCTGCCTCACTAGCAAAATATGACCTTCTATAACGAACAAAGCCCACACGGGGTGGACTTTGTCATTATATTTAATCCTGAAATTTTTTATTCACGATGACCCCCATGAATATTCTGATTTTGCAGATCGTCACGATGCTGCTTGTTCAGCACTCGTTCATCCTGCTCATACTGATTGTTCTTAGGAGAATCGATTGGCCCATGTTGGGGCTGCTGCTGTTGTTGCTTCTGCTGTTTAAGCTGATCTAGCTGTTCGTGCTGTTGCTGTTTTTTATCTTGCTCTTGCATCTTCAGTCCCTCTCGTCATTTTTTCATCTCTTTCTTTATGACATAAAGTGATCAAATATTGTGTAAGCCTTATAAGAGATCGAGTGAGCCGAAGTAATAAATTGAAAATTTATGCTGTTTTGGTCAACTGTTCCTGAATCGCCCAATCAATATGCACCTGCACAATTTCGTCATGTAATGCCCGTTGATGTTGTAAAGCGTAAACAATCTTTTCATCAAAAGGTGCATTGCCCAGACCAATGGCGATATTGCGCATGAAGCTTTGATAACCTGTACGGCGCATTGGACTGCCTTCGGTCGCACTTAAGAAGGTGGTTTCATCCCATTGCCATAAATCTAGCAAGCTGACCTGATCCAGACCATGTCGTGGATGAAAATCTTTTACGGAAGTCGTTCGAGCGAAGCTATTCCAGGGGCAAATTAACTGGCAATCATCACAACCAAAAACCCGGTTACCAATTCCGCGGCGCAAATCTTCTGGAATAATACCTTTATATTCAATGGTTAAGTAAGCTATACATCGCCGTGCATCCAGCATATAGGGCTCGACAATGGCCTGAGTTGGACAGATGTCGATACAGGCCGTACAGGAACCACAATGTTTACTGGCAGGCGCATCAAAAGGGAGGTCCAGAGAAGTAAATAGCTCTCCAAGCACAAAGAAAGAACCAGACTTTTTATGAATCAGCAGGGTATGTTTACCTGTCCAGCCCATGCCAGCACTTTCAGCCAGTGATTTTTCAAAAATGGGCGCAGAATCGGCAAAAGGGCGTGATTCAAAATCGCCAACTTTTTCCCGGATTTTTGTCGCCAAGGTTTTGAGCCGACCGCGCATGATCTTGTGGTAATCCCGACCACGGGCATAACGCGCAATAATCGCGGAATTGGGTGCATACGGAACGTAACGTGGCTTTGGAGTCTCGACCAGATAATCCATACGCACGCAGATAATGCTGCGCGTGCCGGGGACAAGTAAGGCAGGATTGGCACGTTTTTCCAGATTATCTTCCAGAAATTTCATGTCGCCATGATAGCCACGATCCAGATATTCCTGTAAGCGCGCTAATTCTGCTTGAGCATCCGGTTTGGCAATGACACAATCAGAAAACCCCAATTCTAGCGCCTGCGCTTTAATCCAGGCTTTTAGCTCGGCTAGATCTTGTTGATAGACTTGAATTTGTGCGTAAGAATCGGGAATTGTCATAAACCAAAGACAGGGAATAAAAAATGCAGCAACAAGTTTACCATAGCCCTGTTTATCATAGCCAAAGTATTCAAGCATGGGAGCAGCGTTGGTTTCAGCAGCAAAATAGTTCCTATGGTTTGATGCAGCAGGTGGCTTGGTCAGTCACACAGCGTCTGAGTGTGCTATTTAAAGAAAAAAATATACAGAAAATAGCGGTGTGTTGTGGTCAGGGCAATAATGCTGGTGATGGTTATCTGATTGCAAAATATTTAAAACAGGCCGGTTTCGATGTAGATATTTATGCGGCTGAAAAGGGTCAATCAGTGGACTTGGCCAAAGCTTGGCAAGAAGCGCTGGATGCTGGATTGAAAGTAGGGCCGCATTTTCAGTTTAAGCATGAATATGACGCTTATATCGATGCCTTATTTGGCATTGGTTTAAATCGTGAGCTGGATGCGAACTGGCAATCCATCATCCAATTGATCAATGACCAGAAAGGTCTCAAAATCGCGGTTGATATACCGAGTGGACTGCATGCCAATACCGGTCAGCCTTTGCCTATTGCGGTTAAAGCGGATTTTACGTATACGGTTTTGGGCTTAAAGGCAGGACTGTTTACCGGACAAGCTAAGGAATATGCCGCTAAGGTTGAACTGATTTCTGCCATTCCAGTTGATGCCGAACTGCAACCAGTTGCCAAACTTTCCTCACAGCAGATTAAATTACCGAAACGTGAAGCCTTTGGTCATAAAGGCAGTTATGGTCATGTGCTGGTGGTGGGGGGGCATGCTGAAATGGGCGGAGCAGTGATTATGGCAGCAGAAGCGGCATTTGCTGCCGGAGCAGGTAAGGTCACCATTGTCTGTGATGCGAAACACCATACCGCCATTTTGTCTCGTGCGCCGAATATTATGCTGCGTGATATTAATGCTCTCAACATAGAGCAGCGCACAGCCTTAATTCAGCAGGTCGATGCAGTCTGTTTTGGTATGGGCTTGGGACGTGATCAATGGGCAAAAGAGCAATATCAGGCATGGTTTGATTTAATTCGAAATTCAGACTTAGACATTGTTTTAGATGCAGATGCATTGTGGTTTTTAGCCAAACAGCCGCAACAATTAAATTCTAAAACTTACAGTACACCGCATCCGGGTGAAGCGGCAACTTTACTTGATTGTAAAACCTTGGACATTGAAACAGATCGGATTCAAGCGATTCATGCCTTAAGGCAGAAGTATGGTGGGCAATGGGTGCTGAAAGGCTCAGGTAGCCTGATTCTGGAACAACAGCTGTATATTTGCACTGCCGGGAATGCGGGTATGGGAACAGGCGGCATGGGGGATGTGCTGGCCGGGATGATTGCCAGTCTAAAGGCACAATTTGCTCAATCCATTCATTTGCATGAAATTGTGACGCTGCATGCACTGGCAGGGGATGAACTGGCCAAAAACGGCGAACGTGGTTTGCAGGCGCAGGACATGAAACATGCAATTTATCAGGTGGTTAATCGTGAAGGCGGCTAATCTGTCTGCAATCAAGCTGAAAATTTCAGGCCAAGTGCAAGGTGTGGGTTAGCGCTACTGGTTTGCTGAGCAGGCTGTGGCACTCGATTTAAAAGGCTAGGTGAAAAATTTAAGTAGTGGCGAAGTTGAGGCTGTTATTGTTGGCGCAGATTCACCGCTTCAGGAAATGATTGCACGAAGTTGGCAAAGGGCCTGCTTCTGCAATCGGACAAGCAATTATTCCAGAGCATCTGCAATCCGACTTAGGTATTCAAGGCTTTAAAATACGGCGCTAAACATTAACGACGACGGCTGCTGACCCGACTGCGGCCACGTGCCATGCCGCCCAAAGCATTGAGTACCGCCATTTTACTCATACTACCTGAGGCATGTGCATGACAAATGGCAGCCGCCAGTGCATCGGCGGCATCCTGTTGCGGTTTGATGCTGAGTTTTAAAATATTCATCACCATCATCTGTACCTGCTCTTTATCGGCAGCGCCATAACCCACTACAGACTGCTTGATCTGGCGCGCCGTATATTCAGCAACTTTTAAATCCAGATTGACCAGCGCGGCAACAGCAGCACCACGGGCCTGACCCAGTTTCAAGGCAGAGTCCGGGTTTTGTGCCATAAAGACCTGTTCTACCGCGGCTTCTGTTGGGCCATAAAATTTTACAATCCGCTCTACACCGGCAAAAATTCGTTTTAAACGTTCAGGCATTTCCGTGGTTTCTGTGCGGATCGTACCGGCATCGACAAAAGTCAGTTTGGAGCCGTCTTTTTCGATAATTCCGTAACCGGTTAAACGAGAACCGGGGTCAATCCCAATAATTAATGACATGCCTGCACTTTAAAAATAGAATAATGCCCATATTGTTACATAAGCGTATCAAAAAAGCTTGATCCTGATGAAGCAGTTGATTACATCATCCTATTATTTATTTTACTGAGATTAGATTAATTTTCATGAAATTATTTCTTATTATCCTTGCAGGCTTAATCCTAGAAGTATTTGTCTGGATTGGCGTGGGTGACCTCGTCGGGAGCATGTGGTACGTATTTTTCTGGTTTGTGGCTGCATTTTTTATTGGTATGAACCTGATCCGTAAATATTCGGCCGGTGTGATGCCACAGATGCAGCAAATGCAAATGGGGCAGATGAATGCAGATCCTGCATTAACAGGAAATTTACCTAAAATTTTAGCAGGCTTCTTCCTGCTTCTTCCTGGCTTAATTAGCGATGTACTGGCGGTATTAATGCTGATTCCAGCCGTGCAGCAAGTATTTAAAGCTGCCATGATGAAGGCGATGATGAAACGTCAGCAGGCCATGATGGAAAAAATGATGGGTGGCATGATGGGCGATATGGGGGGTGCGCAAGGCCAGAACCCCTTTGCCGAGATGATGCGTCAAATGCAGGATATGCAAAACCAGCAAGCAGGTCGTGGTGATTCAACCATCATTGATGGTGAAGCGCGTGAAGTGAAGCTTGAAGCGAAAAAAATTGAAATGAAAGATATCAATCCAAAATAAGATATCCATCTGCAAAGTTCAAAAGGTTATATTTAAGCCGAATCTGATGATTCGGTTTTTTATTGGAATATTCTCATTAGTTTGAACAAACGTTATAATCATTTTTTATAATTTAACGCTATTTTAATGTCTCTGCTTTTTACCATCTGCCTTCTGCATTTTGTTGCTCAACTAAGTCCTGGCCCTGATATTCTACTGATCGCCAAAAGTGCTGCATCTACCACACGCCAAAATGCCCTGAAAATTATTGCAGGTATTTCGGCCGGTATTGTCGTGTGGGTGGTACTGACACTGGCCGGATTTACCGTTTTAATCGAGCAGTTTCCATGGGTCCAGCAGGTCTTGATGCTGCTCGGTGGAATATTCCTGGCAAAAATGGGCTGGGCAATGCTCAAGGGTGGTGTGCACAGTTTTAAGAATAAACATCAGCCCGAAGATGATTCCAATGAACTGGCACAACCCAAAAATTACTTTATGTTGGGTCTATGGACCAACCTCTCTAATCCTAAAACGCTGATCTATTTTAGCAGCGTATTTTCACTGGCACTGAGTTCGTCAGCCTCGGAATATCTGAAAGCACAACTCGCGGTGATTATTCCCTTGCAGACTTTTATCACTTTCGCTTTACTCATGTTGCTGATTTCACAGCCGAAAATTAAAGCTCTGTATCAGCGTTCAGGGAGTTATATTGATATCGTTTCAGGCGGGCTATTTTTACTCTTTGCGTTATGGTTATGGTATGACGCGCTTATTTTGATGAATTAACTGGATGATCATCCAAAGTGGATTCGGTGGATATAAGTGAAGAAGACACTAAATTTTCTTGTGTTTTAACCGCTGTTTGATAGCGGTTGGGTCTTAAGCTGGTTTCGGTATTTTCAGAACCCTGATAGCTACGGCTACGGTTGGCACGCTCGCGTAATCCACCTTTTTTAATTAACTGAACCATTGCATATCTCCCATTCCAAGATCTGCTATTGTAAATCAAATCTGGCAGCTATGAATCGGTTTTTCTGTATAGCGATACTGGTATTAAAGCACCATAAAAAAAGACCTGTTTTTCGGAACAGGTCTCTCAATCAGAGCTAAATAAAATTAACGAAGGCCTTTATTTTCTTCTTGTAAAACATCGAGTATAGAGTGTTGTACGGGAACTTCTTGTTGTTGTGATTGCACATAGACGTGTACCACTTTAAATACGATCGCTGTAGCAAGACAGGCCACTAGACACAAAATCCAGAAGCCAAAAGGACTGCGAATATGATGCGAACCGCAATCTGGACATGATTTTTCTGTAGATTCCACTACTTTTTCGCAGCAGGCACATTGATATTGGTAGTGCATTGTTCTTCTCCCAGGATGTTATCCTTTTTTATTCTTCGATCATGAAAGATGATTTATCACCCTATCATAGGAGAGCTTTCGCAGGCTTGCAATACGAGATTATCGACAGTTACAGACCATCTATACAGAATCAAAATTAATGACATGCTTATGACAAGATTAGCAAGAAGATGAAGGGACGTAGTGCTTATAAAATATACTGAATCTAAACCGGTAGTTATTGAAAAATAAAGCCCGTTTCAAGCGGGCTTTATTAGGGTTTTGTTAAGGATTACTGACCTGAGCGGATGATGTAATCAAATGCAGACAGTGATGCTTTCGCGCCTTCACCTGTGGCAATGATGATCTGCTTATACGGAACAGTAGTACAGTCACCCGCCGCAAATACACCTTTCACATTGGTTTCGTTGCGTTCGTTAATCAGGATCTCACCACGATTTGAAAGTTCTACCGCTGTTGCTTTTAAGAAATCGGTATTCGGCAACAAACCAATCTGTACGAAGATACCCGCCAATTCAACAGTGTGCTCTTCATCTGTTACACGGTCTTTGTATTTCAGTGCAGTCACTTGTGAACCGTCACCCACCACTTCAGTCGACAAGGCATTTTTAATCACCGTGGTGTTTGGCAAGCTTGTTAATTTGTCTTGCAATACCTGATCCGCACGCAGTTTGCTATCAAACTCAACCAAAGTCACATGCTCTACAATCCCTGCAAGATCAATCGCAGCTTCAACACCAGAGTTACCCCCACCGATTACCGCAACACGTTTGCCTTTAAACAGAGGACCATCACAGTGTGGGCAGTAGGCAACACCACGGGTTTTGTATTCCTGCTCACCCGGAACATTCATTTCTCTCCAGCGTGCACCGGTCGACAGAATCACGGTTTTCGATTCCAGTTTGGCACCATTCTCTAAAGTGACTTCTACCAGACCATTGGCCGTTTCATCTGCACCTTTGATGTTGGATACACGTTGCAGGTTCATGATGTCAACACCGTATTCACGTACATGTGCTTCCATTTCAGCCGCAAACTTAGGTCCTTGGGTTTTTTGAATCGAGGTATAGTTTTCGATGTCCATGGTGTCCATGACCTGACCACCCATGCGTTCAGCCACGATTCCAGTTTTAATGCCTTTACGTGCAGCATAGATCGCAGAGGTATTCCCTGCAGGGCCACCACCAATCACCAGTACATCAAAGGCGTCTTTGGCATTGAGCTTTTCGGCCTCTTTTGCTGCAGAGTTGGTGTCCAGTTTTGCCACGATTTCTTCCAAAGTCATACGACCTTGACCGATATGCTGGTTGTCCTGGAACACCATCGGCACCGCCATGATTTTGCGTTCTTCCACTTCATCCTGGAAGAAGGCACCATCAATCATGGTGGCTGTTGTGCCCGGGTTGTAAATTGCAATCAGGTTTAAGGCTTGAACCACATCCGGACAGTTATGGCAGCTGAGTGATACAAATACATCAAAATCAGATTTGATTCCTAAGCCTTTAATCGACTCTAAAACTTCAGCAGATACTTTCGGTGCATAACCAGAGCTTTGCAGTAAAGCCAGAATCAGTGAGGTGAATTCATGCCCCATTGGCAGACCTGCGAAGTAGACCCGTGGTTCTTCACCTGCTTTGGCAATACCGAAACTTGGTACACGTTGGTTCTGGCCATCAAAACGTGCAGTGACTAAATCAGATAATGCAGCCACTTCCTCAACCAGTTCTTTGATTTTTGCAGATTTGTCGGAATCATTTAAAGTCGCCACCAGTTCAATCGGGCTTTCCAGACGTTCGAGTAGTGTTTTTAATTGAGCTGAAGTATTTTGGTCTAACATGGCTAACGTCTCCAAAGGAATAAATATTTATTTGATAAAGCGATATTAGTGCATAAATCAAAATAGGTAAAACAGTTTGTTTTTATAGTATCGATCGGAATTACTGATTTATTGAAAAATGCATCATTAATTTCAGATTTTTATATGGCGTTAGAATAAGAATTTTCAAGTAATTTAACTTGATATTTGCTTAATTCAGTTAGTATTAGGTATCTATAACAGGAGGGCTGAATCATGGAATTACAGCGCGGAATTTATCAGCATTATAAAGGGCAGCTTTATCAGGTATTACATGTCGCCACGCACAGTGAAACTGAAGAAAAGCTGGTGGTTTATCAATGTCTCTATGGGGATTATTCGATTTGGGTGCGCCCTTTAACAATGTTCACTGAAACCATTACCACCAACGATGATCGTGAAGTGGAACGCTTTAAATTAATTCAGGCGCTTTAAGCTAAAAGGCTCAGGGAGGGGCTATGCTAAATCCAGATGAATTTGAAAAATTCATGCATGAATTATATGAAAAATTTCATATGCATGATCTCAAGCAGACAGATCGACTGCAACGATATCGCAATATAGAACCAGAATCAGGTCGATTTTTATCCACGTTGATTCGTGCCCAGCAAGCCAAAGATATTTTGGAAATTGGTACATCCACAGGCTATTCGACTTTATGGCTAGCTGAAGCTGCTCAGCATACCCAAGCAGTGATAACCACACTGGAAATAGATAAAGCACGTGTCACTCAAGCGAAACACTATGCAAATACATTGGGTTTTGAACATTTTATTGATTTTCAAGTGATGGATGCGCAGCAATATCTAGAAGCTTCACAGCAACAGTTTGATTTTATTTTAATGGATGCTGAGCGCGATGCCTATCTAGGCTATTGGAAGCATTTGGCTCGATTACTCAAGCCAAAATGTGGGATGCTTGTGGTGGATAATGTCATTTCACATGCAGCAGAAGTGGAAGAGTTTATTCAGCTGATTCAGCAAGATCAGCGTTTTATCATCAGCATTGTACCGATCGGTGCAGGTCTG
Organism: Acinetobacter sp. F-1; assembly: GCF_022869025.1. NCBI lineage: Bacteria > Pseudomonadati > Pseudomonadota > Gammaproteobacteria > Moraxellales > Moraxellaceae > Acinetobacter > Acinetobacter sp. F-1. Next base: position 14,656 of record NZ_JAJKFX010000005.1, read on the forward strand.
CTGATGGTCGGATGTCGTGAATCGCATGAGTTTTAATCCATGCAGACTTTATTGAAATGTAAATTATATTCAAGATATTTATGTACGAAAGCAGCTTTATCTTCACGTCTGAGCAGGTTGTCATAAATAAATTCGGGTACAGGATGATAGAGTTCCGTATGGCCATTACTATAAACGATTTTCAGGTGGCGGCTTGAGGGATTATATTTCCATGAAATCACTGTAAGCAGTTTTTGCATATACGTTCCTCCACTGAATATTTATTTTCTTATCATTTGAACTTATGCCATGCCGTGCTGTAGATGTATAGCTATATTGTAAGAATGGGCAGAGGATTGTAAGAAAATAGCTGCAGCGAGAAATTAAAACTTATTCAGCGCAGTTTGATAGATCGCAAAGAAATAGACGATTCAAGCAATTTCGGGATAAATACACACACTCAATCTGCGTGTAAACATTACTTCTAAAATAAATAAATAAATAAATCAAATCAAAAGTTATAAAAAACCACGCTAAAGAGCGTGGTTTTTTTGAGTCAGTTTAATCTAATTAAAATTAGATTTTACCCACTAGGTCGATTGAAGGAGCAAGAGTTGCATCGCCTTCTTTCCATTTAGCTGGGCAAACTTCGCCTGGGTGAGCATGTACATACTGAGCTGCTTTAACTTTACGAAGAAGTTCTTGAGCATCACGACCGATACCACCGGCGTTGATTTCAACGATTTGGATTTTACCTTCTGGATCGATGACGAAAGTACCACGATCAGCAAGGCCGTCAGCTTCGATTAATACGTCAAAGTTTTTAGCAAGCGTCCAGTTTGCATCACCAACCATTACATACTGGATTTTTTTGATTTCTTCTGAAGAATCGTGCCAAGCTTTGTGTGTGAAATGTGTGTCAGTAGAAACTGAGTAGATTTCAACGCCTAATTTTTGGAATTCAGCGTAGTTGTCAGCAAGGTCACCCAGTTCAGTTGGGCAAACGAAAGTGAAGTCAGCTGGGTAGAAGAATACTACAGACCATTTGCCTTTAAGGTCAGCTTCAGTTACTTCAATAAATTGGCCATTTTGGAATGCAGTTGCTTTAAATGGTTTAACTTCAGTATTAATTAAGCTCATCATTGTCTCCATGATTGAGGTTTGTTTTGAATTTCAATTAGCTTATAGAAATTTACTTTATTGGTGAAATGGTATTTTTACATTACAAAAATCGGAAAAACCGAATCATGTAAAAATTCTCCATTTTCACAAAATAGCTTTGTTCATTGAGCAGCATCAAGATGATGGCTTCATGACAAAATTATCTCTTTTTCCTCGTGCTAACAAACATGATGCTGAAACTGAAAAATTCAAGGGCAAATCAGGAAAAAAATCCTGTTTTCCTCAAAATACTCTCGATATCAATTTAAAAATTAGGTTTATGCTTAAACTTAATCATGTGGACAGGTGAGAGTAGCGGGGTAATTTGCTCGATTTACTACGCCGAATTAAGGGAAATGAGACGAGTAAAGCCAATTTGTCCGGCACTTAACAGAACTACGACTATCTGAAAGCTAATGAACCAAGTAAAATAAACTTTTCCGGTTTTTTGATGTGGGTGTTTTCTCTGTGCAGAGTCATTTAAATGTAGATCAATGGATAATGGCGCGTGACCGTCACCGTTTAAATCGACTGAAGAAGGGGAAAGATGCCAATGCCAAGCAGTATCAGGAACTATTTGAAAAATCCAATCTGAAAGTGCGGCAGCGGCTGGAACGTCTTCCAGACATCAAGCTGAATCAAGATTTGCCCGTTACCCAATACGCTGACAAGCTGATAGCCGCGATTCAAAAGCATCAGGTCATTATTGTGGCTGGCGAAACCGGTTCTGGTAAAACCACACAATTACCGCAAATTGCCATGCTGGCTGGACGCGGCCTGACTGGTCTGATTGGACATACCCAGCCACGCCGACTGGCGGCTCGAAGCGTATCACAGCGTATTGCTGAAGAAGTTGGCGAAAAACTCGGGGAATCAATTTCCTTTAAAGTGCGTTTTACTGAACAGGGTTCCCAAGATTCAATTGTACGCTTGATGACTGACGGTATTCTGCTTGCCGAACTGACGCATGACCGCTACCTAAGCAAATATGACACCATTATTATTGATGAAGCACATGAACGTTCGCTGAATATCGACTTCATTATGGGCTATCTGAAGCAGTTACTGCCGCGTCGTCCAGACCTGAAAGTCATCATTACGTCTGCCACACTGGATGTAAACCGTTTTAGTAATTACTTTAATGGTGCACCCATTTTTGAAGTAGAAGGCCGTAGTTTCCCGGTTGAACTGCGTTATCGCCCGATCTCGGAAATGAGCATTGGCGGCAGCGATGATGATGAATTTGATGACTTTGAAGAAAACTTGCCACGTGCAGTGGTTAAAGCAGTTGAAGAATGCTTCCAGGATGCCCAAGAAAAAGGCCATCCCGAACATGCCGATATCCTGATTTTTGCCAGTACAGAACAGGAAATTCGCGAGCTACAGGAAACCCTGATTAAACACGGGCCACGGCATACTGAAGTCTTAACCTTATTTGCCCGTTTAGCCTTGGCAGAGCAGCAAAAAATCTTTAATCCTTCTGGGGGCGGGCGACGTATTATTATTGCCACCAACGTCGCGGAAACAGCGTTGACTGTGCCGAATATCCGTTATGTAATTGATAGTGGTTTTGCGCGTATTTCACGTTATAACTATCGTTCACGGGTGCAGCGCCTGCCGATTGAAGCCGTTTCTCAGGCTGCAGCCAATCAGCGTAAAGGCCGTTGTGGTCGTATTGCGCCCGGTGTCTGTATCCGCCTGTATTCGGAAGATGACTTTCTAAGCCGTCCGGAATTTACTGAACCTGAAATCAAGCGTACCAATCTGGCATCGGTGATTTTGCAGATGCAGAGTCTGGGTTTAGGTTCGCTGGAGGACTTCGATTTTATCGAACCACCGGATCACCGTCTGGTGAATGATGGCCGTAAGTTGCTGATTGAGTTGGGGGCAATGGCCGAGAAAAATTCTCCTAAAACTGAAGATGATCAAGCAAATCCCTCTAAATCTCCCTTTGAGAAAGGGAGACTTCAAAGCAGTGGATTAACCAAAATCGGTCAGCAAATGGCAAAAATGCCGATTGACCCACGTCTGGCCCGTATGATTTTGGGTGGCGCACATTTTGGTGTTTTAAACGAAGTCTTGATTATTGTTGCGGCGCTCGCGGTGCAAGATCCGCGTGAACGTCCTGCAGACAAACAAATGCAGGCCGACCAGAAACATGCCTTGTTCCGTGAAGCTGATTCTGACTTTTTGTTCTATATAAAACTCTGGGAAACATTGCACGGCAATCGCGAAAGTATGAGTGAGAATAAACGCCGTACATTTGCGCGGAATCATTTCTTGAGCTGGCTGCGTTTACGTGAATGGAAAAAAACCCATGAACAACTGGTGGACTTGGCTCAAGGTCTAAAACTGTCATTTAATGACAAAGCTGCCAGTTATGAAAATCTGCATCGTGCATTACTCACCGGCTTATTGTCGTTTATTGCCAACAAGACCGATGAACGTAATGTGTTTATGGCGGTACGTCAGCAGAAAGCCCGGATTTTCCCGGCATCGACTTTGCATAAGAGCAATACGCCGTGGGTCATGGCTTTTGAGATGGTGGAAACCTCGCAAGTGTATTTACGCACTCTGGCCAAGATTGAACCGGAATGGATACTGCTAGCCGCCCGCGATCTGCTCAAGCATCATTATTTTGAACCGCACTGGTCGAAAAAAGCCGGTGTGGTGAACGCTTATGACCAGATTTCATTATTTGGTCTGATCATTGAGCCAAAACGAGCAATCAATTATGAAAAAGTCGATCAGGCTGCGGCGCATGAAATTTTCTTACGCGATGCTTTAACTACGGGTCATCTCGGTATTAGTCCGCCATTTTTAAAGCATAACTTGCTTAAACTGGAAGAAGTCGAACGGGTTGAGGATAAATTGCGTCGTCGTGATCTGGTGGTAGACGAAGAAACCATTTACCAGTTCTATGCATCTAAAGTGCCAGCTGAAGTGGCCAGCCGCCGTACTTTTGAAGATTGGCGGGCTACGGTTGAGCCTCAGCAGCCACGTTATTTATTTGTTGATGATGATGCATTATGGCTGAATGACCGTCCAACCACACAGCAATTTCCTGACTATTTACGTAATGGTGAACTTCGTCTGGCAGCGACCTATCGCTTTGACCCGAGTCATGATGAAGATGGCGCGACAGTTAAAATTCCACTGCAAGCCTTGGCTCAGGTAGATGAATCAATCTGGTCCTGGGGAATTCCAGGCTGGCGTCTGGACCTGATTGGAGCATTGCTAAAAGGCTTGCCGAAGGACAAGCGCCGTAATCTGGTGCCAATTCCAGATACTGCACGAAAACTCATGGCAAAAGTCGATGTACAGGATCTGCAGAAACATATCTTTGGTTTCCTGGCGTTCCAGTTACGTGGCGATCAAATCACTGAGAAAGATTTCAGCTTTGACCGGGTCGAACAGTATCTGTTACCGTTTATTAAAGTCACTGATGAAAAAGGTCGTGTCATTGAACAGGGTCGTGATTTGTCAGAGCTGAAAGCACGTTGCCGGGCTGAAACCCATAGTCCGGTCAAGCAGCTGAAAGGTGAATTTAAAACCTTCCCGGAAAGTTTTGTGTTTGAAGCCTCACAAAAAGTCACGGGTGTCGTGGTCAAGCAGTATCAGGCGCTGGTGCCGACCAAAGCCTTTGCTGCACTGGAGCAAAAAGATGAGTCGGGCGTGGTGATTCAGACCTTTAACGATCAGGCGGAAGCGATCAAAAAACATCGTGAAGGGGTGATCCGACTGGTGCATATGCAACTGGGAGACCTGATTCGCCAGTTAAAAAAACAGATCTCCAAACCTTTGGCACTGGCTTATTCGCCACTCGGTGACAAGGCCCAACTAGAACAAATGTTAGTTTATGCCACACTGCAAGTGTCCATGAATGAGCTACCTGTCAATGCGCAAGAGTTCCAAAAACTGGTTGAAGATGTAAAAAAATCTTTCTTAAGTCATGGGCAAGTTACCCTGAAAGAGATTACAGATATTTATATCCAGTGGCAGGAAATCCGCCGGAAATTATTGGTTTTAGACCATTCTGTGTTTGAGAAAAATATCAATGATATTGAAGATCAACTTGATTTAATGAGTCTTTCTGACTTTGTATATCGTAAACCATCCGATGTATGGATCGAATTTCCACGTTATTTGAAAGCCTTGATCTTGCGTTTAGACCGCTTGCCCAATAATCTACAAAGGGACAATTCCGCCATTGACCAAATTGATCAATGGATGGAAAAATTGTTCAAGTTTAAAGATGACCCTCGTCTGAAAGAATTGTACTTCATGGTCGAGGAGTTAAGAATCTCATTGTTTTCACAACCGATGAAAACAAAAGCACCCGTGTCTCCAACTCGCTTGCAAAAAGTATGGGATCGTCTTGGAATCAGTTAAGATATAGGTAATTCAGAGAAGGAGTTTTACATGGGCATCCGCATTACGGGTACTGGCTTGTTCCATCCGGAAAATGTCATCACCAATGAAGAATTAGTTGAAAGTTTAAATGCTTATGTGGAACTGTTTAATCACGAAAATGCGGACAAAATCGCTGCAGGCGAAATTGAAGCGCGTCGTGGTTCTAGTGCAGAATTTATTGAAAAGGCATCTGGTGTCCAACGCCGTTATGTTGCGGAAAAAAGCGGTATTCTAGATCCGAAACGTTTACGTCCGAATTTACCTGAACGTGCAGATGATGAAATTTCACTGCAAGCAGAATGGGGTGTAATCGCAGCCAAGCAGGCGATGGAAAATGCAGGCGTAACTGCTGAAGATATTGATATCGTGATTTTGTCATGCTCGAATTTGCAACGTGCTTATCCTGCCGTTGCCATCGAGATTCAAACCGCTTTAGGAATTAAAGGCTATGCCTATGACATGAATGTGGCCTGCTCGGCAGCAACATTTGGTCTGAAACAGGCCTATGATGCGATTAAGGCTGGTGCGCGTCGTGTGTTATTGGTTAATGTGGAAATTACCTCTGCACATACCGATTTTCGTTCACGTGACTGTCACTTTATTTTTGGTGATGTGGCAACCGCTTCAATTATTGAAAACACTGAAAGCAAAACCGGTTTTGAAATTCTGGATTCCGAGTTGTTCACCCAGTTCTCGAATAACATCCGCAATAACTTTGGTTTCTTGAATACCTCTGAAAATGCCGACATTGATGACAAGCGTTTCCGTCAGGATGGCCGTAAGGTCTTTAAAGAAGTCTGCCCACTGGTTGCGAAAATGATTACAGCGCAACTGGAGAAGAATCAGATTGCACCGACTGGCGTGAAACGCTTCTGGCTCCATCAAGCCAATGCCAGTATGAATGAACTGATCCTGAAACTGGTGGTTGGCAAAGAAAATGCCAAACCTGGTCTGGTGCCGATGATTCTGAACGAGTTTGCCAATACTTCTTCTGCAGGCGTGATCATTGCATTACACCGCACTGCCCATGAAGTGGAAGATGGTGAATACGGCGTACTTTGTTCATTCGGTGCTGGTTATTCAGTGGGTTCGATTCTGGTTCAAAAACGTGTGGCATGATCCGCAATAAATAGAGAGTAGACAGATTGCAGGCCAAGCATGACGGGCAGTGGATCAGGCGTTTAAGTGCCTTCTCCAAGTTATATTTTACCCCGACATTTTTAGGGGCTGAGTATATGGATGCCAGTCGACCTGCAATGTATGTCGGTAATCATTCCATGTATGGCATCTTTGATGCGCCGATGCTGATTGATTACCTCTACAACGAACATAAGGTGGCTGTGGTCAGTATTGCAGATCATAGCCATTTTTATGTGCCGCTGTGGCGTGAAGCCGTGAAAAAGTTTGGTGCCATTGATGGAACACAAGCCTATGTGCGTGCTGCAATGCAGCAAGGCTATTCCATTCTGGTCTTTCCGGGTGGCGGTCGTGAAGTGCTCAAACGTCAGGGTGAGCAGTATCAGCTGATCTGGAAGCAGCGTTACGGCTTTTTAAAGCTGGCGCAAGAATTCAACTATGATCTTGTCCCTTTTGCCGCTCTCGGTGCGGATGAGGTCTATGAGATTGGCTTTAATGCCAATAAGATTATCCAGCATAAGTATTTTCAAACACTACTTAAAATACCACAACTCAATAAATTACTACGTCAGGGCGATGTGATTCCTTCTCTGCCCAAACACCTGTTGCCAAACCGCTTGCCCTTTTATTTTCAGTTTATGCCGCGACTATCGATTGCTCAGGTGCAGACGCAAGAGGAGCTGGTTGAGTTTCGGCATAGCTTGCAACAGCATATTTATACGGGTTTGGCAGCGCTCACTGTGCAGCGTCAGCAAGACCAGCAGGCAACCGAATCCTCGTTGTAAATCCAAGTTGTGACATATTGAGATGCGCTATATTTAGAAGTCATCCTGCAGTGCTGTTTTATTGTGCGAGTACTGCCATAATGTATGGTCAAATAGTCACTGATCGATGATCGAGGGCTCAACATGATTCAATATAAAAATAAAATAATATAGGTGCGTATATGGAACAGGGTGGTTGGGTAGCGCCGTTAAAATTGCTGGCACAACAATGTTTGCGGATTTCTCCGGAGTTGAACCAGCTTTATCTGGATCAGATGGCGATGATTGGTCATCTGACTGCACAAAATCTATTAAAAATTCAGCAGGGTCAGTACCGGATTGAATTGCTGGATGGGTTGTTCTATATCCAGTTTTATACTGCATATGCACTGGACTCCGGAACTGTACCCGTTTTGGTCGAGAGTCATTTTTATTTTCAGCAATACAAAGCAGAAGCGCTAGAGGAATTTTTTTTACAGGATATTTATTTCCTGACTGGGGACTTGAAACCGCAGCATTCGCTGTATTTACGTGACAAAGCCAAGCAATTACGCAAACTGATTCTGAACCAGGTCTATGAGGCGGTAAATGGCCCAGCACGGGTATTGGCATTCCTGCAACAGATGTCGGTGGTTCAGGCTGAGATTATTGATCATCATTTAATAGAGGCCGGGTTGTATACAACACCAGTCATGCAAAACGTTGTTCTGGACGAACAGGATATTCCCCCGCAAATTCTTGAAAGCTTGCAACAGGCTTTTTCTTTGGCATTTCTACAACAGGATGAGTTCCTGTCCATCCAGTCCTTAATGGACACTCTGGATGAATTCTGTTTTAGTGCCGCACAGTTTTTGCATCCGGCGACGTTTCGGATTATGTCCTTGTCTTTTGAAGAGCGTTTTAATTTACATGAACTGAATGATCACAGCGATGATATTCGGCTGTTGTATCGACATGCCGAGGAGCAGAGCCACCTGCTCGGTTTTGTCCGTTTGATGAACCGTGAGGTCTGGCATCGCGATGACTTATTAGCCAAACGAAATTTTCTGGAAAATCATCCCTATTTATGGCAAAAAAAGGTGGCCCGATTACCACTATTTGACTGTCATCGTGCAGTGAACTGGATTTTCAGGCAACCAGCCGAAGTACTGGACTGGATCAGTAGCAATATTCAGCACAGCAGCGTGCGGGTGGCAGTGACGGCCTTAAGTTTTGTAGACAGCCATCATATTCATCCGCAGATTATTCTGGCGACCTTACAATATTTTCAATATGTCTCAGCGCGACTGTTTATTCATAGCATGCATGAATATGCAATCCAGCATGACTGGTTTCAACATCAGCATAATCAGGCGGTGGTCTTAAAAGGCACACGCCAATCGATGGATGATCAGCGGATTGCCATCACTCCCTCGATTCTGTATCTGGACGAATGGATAGAACTGCTGCGTAACGTGGTCAAAATGGATGATCAGATCACCAAGAAAGTCTATTTGCAACTGAGCCGGGTGATGCAGGCATATATGCAGCATCTATATAAAATTACCACACATCTTCCAGAAGAAGTCTTGACCTATATTCAGCCTCAAAGCCAGCAGAATCGGGATTTCTATCATGTGTTGCAGCGCTATCGGATTCCTTTTGTCGAATTTAGACAGCTGTTTTATTTACACAGTGGACATGTGCGTGAGTCTGTATTTGACAGTTATGTGCGTGACTATCTGGTGGAATATTTTTCCAGTCATAACGAGATTCCGAAAAACCTCAGCTGGAGTGGATTATTCGCTCAGGCCGTGATCTGGCATGATCAGATTCAGAAGCAGGAAATGATGGCCAAGCTGAAAAAAGAGTTTGCGCTCGTAACTTGGTCACCTTTGACGCAGGCCTCATTTTTATTATATTTCAACTGGCGTTTTGAGGAGCTTAAAAATCTGGATCGTATTCTGGAAGAATCCAAGGTTTTCAGGAACTGTCTGGCTGCCAGTTATGCCCAGCAGATTATTGAAGGGCAATATGTGGCCTTTCGCATGTCGCATCCGGATGTGCGTTTACCTTTAATTCTGGGCTGTCGAATCGTCAATGGGCAAGTGATCTTCGATCAGTTGGAATATCCGAACAATCAAAAGGCAGAAGCTGAATATAGCAATATCGCGATGCATTTTATCAACTGGCTCAACTTGCAGGCTTAAGTGCAAGATTAAGTGGTTTTCCGCCATGACGCTTAACTTTTCTGCCAAAAATCGTTAGGCTATAGCCGTTCTTTCACGGTATTGCTCTTATGAAACAGGAAACTGCCCTTAAGTTACTCAAAGCAGGAGAAAATGTCTTTTTAACCGGTTCTGCGGGTGCAGGAAAAACCTATACGCTGAATCAATATATTAATTATTTAAAAGCGCGTAAAGTCGCCGTCGCGATTACGGCATCGACCGGTATTGCAGCCACGCATATGAATGGTATGACCATTCACACCTGGGCCGGCATTGGGATTAAAGACTTTTTGTCCGAAGATGACTTAAAGCGCATGAAAGAGCGTAAATACTTAAAAGAACATCTGGAAAATGCCCAAGTTCTGATTATTGATGAAATTTCCATGCTGCATGCCAAGCAGCTGAATCTGGTCAATCAGGTGCTGAAATATTTTAAGGACAGTGATGAAGCCTTTGGCGGTATTCAGGTAATTGTGGCCGGGGATTTTTTCCAGTTGCCGCCAGTCGGTAAGAATGACGAGCGTAATCGCGATAAATTCTGCTTTATGTCGGAAGCCTGGGTAGAAGCCAAGTTTCGGGTCTGTTATCTGACCGAGCAGCATCGTCAGGGCAATGATTATCTGAATGACATCCTGAATGCGATCCGTGCGCAGGCGATTAGCCATGAACATCGCACGGCTTTACAGGCAACCCGACATCAAGAAATCGGCGATACCTATACGCGTCTGTATACCCATAATATGGATGTGGATAGTCTTAACTTTAAACATCTGAATGAAATTGACAATGATCCGCGCCAGTTTGATGCCCAGTGTGATGGCAATGAAAAGCTGATTGAAACTTTAAAATCTTCAGTACGTGCACCAGAAGCCTTAACCTTGAAAAAGCATGCCAAAGTCATGTTTGTAAAAAATAACTTTGATATGGGCTATATCAACGGCAGTCTGGGTGAAGTGATCAGTTTTGAAGAAGACGATGAATATGGTGTGCTGCCCAAAGTAAAACTGACCGATGGCACGACCTTGGTGGTGGAGCCGGAAACCTGGTCGGTAGACAATGAAGCTGGTAAGACTATTGCCAGTTTCCAGCAAATTCCTTTACGCTTGGCCTGGGCGATTACCATTCATAAATCTCAAGGGATGACCTTGGAAGCAGCAGAAATTGATCTGAGTCATACTTTCGAGAAAGGTCAAGGTTATGTGGCGCTGTCACGGTTGAAAAGCTTAAATGGCTTACGTTTAAAAGGCTTTAATGAGCAGGCTTTGGAACTTGACAGTTTAGCGATTAAAGCTGATCGTCGTTTTCAGGAACTTTCTGATGAAGCCGAAGCGAATTTTGAAAATGTCGATTTGACTGCGCAGCATAAAGCCTTTATTCGTCACTGCGGTGGCACATTGAATGAAGCAGAAATCCAGCGCAATGAAAAGAAAATTTCCAAGAGTGGCACGAAGCAGAGTTATGCCACTGCCACACTGGATGAAACCCGAGCACTGTTTGAAGAAGGCTATGAAGTTGCGGATATCGCGACTGAACGTGGTCTGACGCCAGCGACAATCATTAATCATCTAGGCCGTTTACACAAAGAGCAGGGACTTGATATTTCGGTGGCTCATCCCGGTGAGGAAGTGGTGGAGCAGGTGCGTAAAATTTATAAACGACTAACCAAACGTCAAAGTGCTGAGCATTTTAATGATGATGGCTCGATTAAGTTGCGCCCGATTGTAGAACTCACCACGCCTAAAATGGCTTATGACCAAGTCCGTCTGGCACTGTTATTTGTATAGTAATCCCCGAAATGATCCTTCAGAGCTTTTAAGATGCATAGTTTATTCGTATACGGCACGCTTCGTCCGCAGCAACCCAATGCCCATGTCATGGAGCGGATTGGGGGAAGCTGGAAAGCCGCTTATATCCGTGGGCATTTGCAACAGCGTGGCTGGGGTGCTGAATTTGGTAGCCCGGGCATCCAGCTCAGTGATTCGGGCGAGACTGTTCAGGGTTATGTATTTATATCTGAGCATCTTCCCCAATATTGGGAAGAGCTGGATGCGTTTGAAGGTGATGAATATCAACGGATTCCTGTTAAAGTATATTTGGGAAACGGCGAGATGATAGAAAGTTTGGTTTATGCCTTAAAAGATTAGACCGGTATTTGTCATGCAGTGAATTTTAAATTTTTATCAGGTCACAGCTTGTTAAAGATCATTCTATTTTTTTGTATTGCCTTTATTTTAGATTGGAAAGCTTATAACCAAGATGAATCTTCTGTTGATCTGATGACATATCCTGAGCAAGCTTGAAACACTGCTTTAAAGCTTGGTGCAAGGTAATCAATAGATGACCTGCATATTATAGGCCATGTGATGTATTTTTGAGAAATCTTTGCATACTGGTGATGCGTGCTGATGATTTGAATCTATTGTGTACCAATCAATAAGGATAAAATCCCGGCTGCAATCAGCGGCCCGACAGGTACGCCGCGTAACACCGCCACACCTGCTACAGTACCAATCAATAAGCCCGCGACAATATCCGGTTGATTCGACATCAGTTTTACACCGCGGCCACCGAGCCAAGCCACAAAAACACCAATGGCAATGGCCAGTAAAGATTTCCAGCTGAGAAATGACTTGAGAATACTTTCTCCGGCAATTTTGCCACTCGCAATCGGTGCCAATACCCCGATGGTTAAAATAATAATTCCAATATTCAAACCATGTTGTTGTACATAAGGCAACAGGTCGTGTAGCGGGGTAATTTTAAGAACAATCAGTACCGCTGCAGCGATGGTGACAGCACTATTGTGACTGAATATACCACAGGCCAGTAATACCAAAAGAACCATCAAATTTAAATCGAGTTGTGACATGGGCGGGAGAGGAAACATGGAAAATGCCACCATTGTAGAGCGTTTCAGCTGGTGATACGAAGAAAATAAGCGAAGCAATCAATTTAGGTGTGTTTCAGGATAGAATGCACAACTCTTCACGCGATACAGGTTTAAGCAGATGCTATTGGAAAAAATGTTGCAGTCACAAGGTTTCGGTTCCCGCAAGCATTGTCAGCAATTGATTAAAAATGGTGCTGTTTCTATCCAGAATGAAGTGATTGATCATCCTAAACATAAACTGGATTTGAATGATTTAGACTTCGAGGTCTATGGCAAGGCCCATAGCTATCGAGAGAAAGTCTATATCGCTTTAAACAAACCGCAGGACTATGAGTGTTCGCATCAGGCCACGCATCATTTTAGTGTGTTTGATCTGTTTGATGAGATGCTGCTGAATCGTGGCATTCAATGCGTGGGTCGTCTGGATCAGGACACCACCGGACTGTTATTGTTGACTGATGATGGCCAGTTTCTGCAAGCGTTAACACATCCGAAAAAACATGTGGCCAAAGTTTATCAAATGCAAACGGCAGATCCAGTCACTGATGCTCAGCTACAGCAACTGGAACAAGGCGTTGAGCTACGCAATGAAAAAGGTATTTTTGCAGCCACTGAAGTGATACGTCTGTCTGAAAGCCGTCTGCAAATGAGCATTCATCAAGGGGTATATCATCAGGTGAAACGCATGCTGGCAGCCGTCGGAAATAAAGTCGAGCAATTGCATCGTGCTCAAATTGGTGCTTTGGCTCTGCCTGAGCTGGCTGAAGGAGAATGGATCTATTTAAATGCAGAACAGGTGGCTTTGGCAAAATTCCGTTCAGAAGAATAATTGAGTTATTCTTCTCAAGTTTATTTGAACGATCAGATTTTATCTCAGGAAACAATGATAGGTCTGAAACTCATTATCCTTAATAAATCCCATAGATTCATACAATTCATGCGATTGGTAATTGTTCTTTTGGGTTTCCAGGGTAATTCTTAAGGCCTGTTCATGTTTGGCAAATAAAATTGCGGTATCAATCAGTTGTCTGGCTGCACCCTGACGCCGAAATATCGGGGTGATATAGACATCATCCAGAATATAATAGGTCGAGCAGGCCACCGAAGAAAAACCCAGATACAGGATAATAAAGCCGGTAAAAGTATCATCTTTGGTATTAATGAAAATGACGGTCTGTCCATCTTCAAAACGTTGTTTTAAAAATTGGTAGGAGAGTTCGGGGTTAGAGGAGGTGCCATAAAATTGTCGATATTCATCGAATAATATCGCAAGCTGATTCAGGTCTGCTGATTGAGCGCGTCGTACGAGCATTGCATCCTCCATGCTAATTTTTTTATTCATTATCAGCATCAAGCATAGCGAAGTTTGTCAGTGGCCGGCTTTAGAAATTGTTCGGAAATGCAACAATGTTAAATTTTGTCGCTTTCACCTAAAATGGCATTCAGTTCTTCAAATAAATCCAGATGATCATCATCGAGCTGGATTTCCTGATCATCCAGAGAATTGAGTGTTGAATTTGGCAAGCTGCTTTGCCCATTCTGGATCTCATTTTGCTTCAGTTTGCGCAGTCGGATCAGTTGTTCCAGATTAATATTCTGGTTTTCAATCGAGAAGGGGATCGATTTGGTAATCACCACCTGTTTGAAAAAAAGACGCACGGCCTGAGCTGGCGTAATCCCCAATTGCTTAAATACCGCAAAGGCTTGTTTCTTCTCTTGCGAGTCCAAGCGAATTTGATAAACTTCAGTTTTTCTCATAATATTTTTAAAGCTTTAAATTACTTAACTTTTCGCCTTTATTCTAATCAATTACGTTTGAAATTCAATCTTAAAGCGACCGATTTTAGAAAATAATCTGTAATGACAAGCGATTTACAGTGTCAATTCAAGTCTGGAGCTGAAATTCATGCTTTTCTGCGTGATCGGATCGATGAATTGAATATGTTGGGCCAATAAGCTTAAAGGGGCAGAAAAATCATCTTCGGCTTTGTGCGCTATCCGTGGATAAAACGGATCATTCTGAATTGGAATACCGAGATGATTCAAGTGCACGCGTAATTGGTGCTGTTTTCCAGTGTGTGGTTTCAGTTCATATTTGGCCCATTCTTTATTATGTTCTAACAGCTGGATTGCCGTTTCGCTATTGGCTTCGCCGTTGACCACCTGCATGGTATAGAAGGGCTGACCTTTTTCCATTCTTAATCGTGTGATCAATGGAAATACTAAATCAGCCTTGTATGCTGCAATCGCATGGTAGGTCTTCTGCACTTGCCGTGTGGCAAACATCTGTTGATACAGGCCACGAGATTCTACATATTTTGAAATGAGAACCACGCCGGCCGTTTCACGGTCTAGCCGGTGAATCGGTGTTAAATGTTCATTGCCTGTTTGTTTTTTGAGACGAACCAGCAAGGTTTCCTGTACATACTGACCGGTCGGACTCATGGTCAAAAAGTGCGGTTTATCGATCACCATGAAATGCTCATTTTCAAATAAAATCTGATGTTGAAAAGGAACATGCACTTCATGTGCCAAAAATCGATAATAAAAACAATGACTATTGGCCTGAAATGGACTTTCTGTGCTTAATTGATGGCCCTGCGCATCATAGACCAGACCTTTGGCGAAACGGGCTTGCCATTCATCTGCTGCGATATGCGCAAATTGCGTGCATAAATAAGCAAAAACTGTCGGGGGTGCATCTAGACTATCCTGCAAGAACACTTTACTGGCACTGACCCCATTTAACATGGGCGGATTAAACTCAGCAGTCGGATGCATGGCAGGCAGATCAACCTCTCAGAAACAGAAATGGTGAAAAAATACAGTTTCTCACACAGGTGAATAGGCTTTTAAAGCGTGGCGATGCTATCATATTTATTCTTTTGCATCATGTCGTGAGTAATATGCCTTATTCATTTAATGTCACTTTAAATCATGAAGACGATACCCAGAAACTGGCCAAGGTTCTGGCCGAAAATTTCCCTGCGGGAGTCGTATATCTGATCGGTGATTTGGGGGCAGGAAAAACGACCTTAACGCGCTATTATTTGCAACAGCTGGGTCATCAAGGTTCGGTGAAAAGTCCGACTTATACGCTGGTCGAACCGTATCAGATCAATGGGCAGGATATTTTTCACTTTGACCTGTACCGTCTGAATGACCCCTATGAACTCGAATTGATGGGAATCCGGGATTATCTGGAAACTCCGAATGCGCTATTTTTATTTGAATGGCCCTCCAAAGGTGGCGATGAAATTCCGCAAGCTGACCTGATTATTGAAATTTTAAAATCTGAAGATGAACTGACCCGTACTGCAAGCCTGATTTCCTCTAATCTTGCTTTGCGAGAGGCTTTGGAGCGTCAATTTTCACATGTCGAATGATTTAAGCCTACGCCGTATCCGTGCCCTTGATCCTGCGCTGGCCAACCAGATTGCTGCAGGTGAGGTGATTGAACGTCCGGCATCCGTGGTCAAGGAATTACTGGAAAACTCGATTGATGCGGGTGCGACCGAGCTGATCATCCGGGTGGAACAGGGTGGCAGTACCTTAATTGAAATTATGGATAACGGCCGTGGTATTCATGCTGAAGATCTGGCATTGGCCGTCATGCGTCATGCCACCAGCAAAATCCAGAGTGCCGATGAGCTGTATGCGATCAGCAGTTTAGGCTTTCGTGGAGAAGCGCTGGCATCGATTGCAGCAGTCTCACGCCTGACCATGATCAGCAGTCAAAATGAGGATGGCATTGGTTATCAGGTAGAAGTAAACGGTACGGCTTTTGATCATCAGCAGATTCAAGCGGTCGCGGCTTCGAAAGGGACGCATATCCGGGTTCAGGATTTATTTTTTAATGTGCCTGCGCGGCGTAAATTCTTAAAGAAACCGGGCACTGAATTTGGCCACATTGAAGAAATTGTACGCCGTATGGCACTGACGCATTTTGATATCCGGTTTGTGCTGGAACATAATGAAAGCATCAAGCTGAATTTACCCGTGGCGGACAGCGGTGCTTTACGTTTCCAGCGGGTACAGCAGTTATTGGGTCGTCAGTTCACTGAAAATGCTTATTGGATCGATGCTGACAGTATAAACATGCGTTTATCAGGCTGGCTTGGTCATCCCTCAGATGCGCGTGCACAGGCCGACTTGCAATATGTCTATGTCAATGGCCGGATTGTCAAAGACAAAACCATTTCTCATGCCTTGCGGATGGCTTATGATGGCATTTTGCATGGCCATCAACATGCGGCTTATTTGCTGTTTTTAGAAGTTGATCCTGAAAATGTTGATGTCAATGTCCATCCCACTAAGCATGAAATTCGCTTTCTGAATCAGCGTGAAGTACATGAGTTTGTACGGCATTATGCCAAAGAAACTCTGGCACAATTCCAGACGGCAACTGCTGATTTAGCAACTGCGATGAAAGTTGATGATGAACCTGTTGCACTTGTACCGCAACCGCGTTATCAGGAACAGTTTAGCCTGCACCAGACTGCGCATGCGCAGCAGCAATTATCCTCTAACCTACCTGTAGCTGCTAAAGATGAAAATGAGGCATCGGATGTCCTGACCGACTTTGAATCTTCGCGGCCGCAAACGGTACATTATGCGCGAGACTATAATGCGTCTTATGCAGGCTCGCAGCAGCTGAATAATGCCCTGCAAAGCTATCTGGCACCGCTGCGTGATCAAGCGTCTGCCTATGAGCCACAAGTTGCAGAGCAAGCCTTGCAAAGTCATATACAGGCCAAAGTCGATGAACATCCACTCGGGATTGCGATTGCCCAGTTACATGGGATTTATATTCTGGCACAAAATACCGAAGGGCTGATCATTGTGGATATGCATGCAGCACATGAGCGGATTGTCTTGCAGCAAATGAAATCGGCTTGGGATAAACCTGAATTCTGGACATCACAGCAATTGCTGATTCCCAAAGTGGTCAACATCACTCGAATGCAGGCGATGCGGGTCGAAGAACTCAAAGAGCAGTTAATGCGTTTGGGGCTTGAAATTGACCAGTATGGTGATGAACAGGTGATTGTGCGTGGCGTACCTGCCATTTTGCACAAAGCAGATTTTGATGCACTGATTCCCGAGCTGTTAAATGATCTGGATCCGAATGATCAGGTACAGGGTCTATTGCAGAAACGTGACCAGATTCTGGCAGGTATGGCCTGTCATGGTGCAGTACGTGCGCATCGCATTTTAAGCCTGTCTGAAATGAATGCTTTACTGCGTCAGATGGAACACACTGAATTTGCCAGTCAATGTAATCATGGCCGTCCGACTTGGCGTGCTTTTCCATTGAATAAACTAGACAAACTTTTTGCTCGAGGAGAGTAGTTTTACATGTCCAATCAATTGCCGGTCATCAATTTAATGGGGCCAACTGCAAGTGGCAAAACCGCTTTGGCATGTGAACTGTATGAGCAGGGAAAATTCGAGCTGATTTCAGTCGATTCTGCGCTGGTTTATCGGGAAATGGATATTGGAACAGCCAAGCCTTCTAAAGAGGAACTGGCGCGCTATCCGCACCATCTGATCGATATTATCAGTCCACTCGAAGTCTATTCTGCGGCAAACTTTGTTGAAGATGCTTGCCGGTTAATTGATGATATTCATGCACGTGGTAAAACACCGATATTGGTGGGCGGAACCATGCTGTATTTTAAAGCCTTACTTGAGGGGTTGTCAGATAATCTGCCCAGTGCCGACTATACGATTCGTGCTGAAATTGAAGCCAAAGGCGAGCGAGAAGGTTGGGAGACTGTTTATGCAGAATTAAGTGCCGTAGATCCCGTTGCTGCGGAGAAATTCAAGGTTAGTGACAAGCAGCGTATTATTCGTGCCTTAGAAGTGTTTAAACTGACCGGTGAGCCGATTACAAAACTACAGGCAGAGCAACCTAAAAATTTACCATATCGTTACAGTTTTTATAACTATGCACTTATGCCAGATCGGTTAGAATTACACGGGCGTATTGAACAACGTCTGCAAATGATGTGGAAAAACGGTTTTTTAAATGAAGTTGTTAGTTTAATTGAAAAATACGATTTTAATGAAAATCTACCTTCTATGCGTTCGGTAGGTTACCGTCAAGCTATAGAATTCTTAAAAAATGCTGACAAAACCAAGGAAAAGCAACAGGAAATGGAGGATAAAGCTTTATTTGCGACACGACAACTTGCAAAACGTCAATATACGTGGCTGAGGTCTTTGCAAGAAAAGCATAAATTTACAACATATTTTACGCTACAGCAGGCTCAACAAGACTTGCGAAACTGTCACGGATAAAGCAAAATTTAGGGACTATCTTTTTTATAATTTTTAATTGAAAAATAGAGATAGTTTTTGCGCTGATTTTTAATTTTTTTTTGGAGTTATAACATGTCTAAAGGTCAAACTTTACAAGATCCATTCTTGAATTCTCTCCGTAAGGAACGTATCCCAGTATCTATCTTCCTGGTAAACGGTATTAAATTACAAGGTCATATCGAGTCTTTCGACCAATACGTGGTTTTATTAAAAAATACAGTAAGCCAAATGGTTTATAAGCATGCAATTTCAACTGTAGTGCCTGCACGTAATCCTCGTCCTGCTGGTGCGCCTGCTGGTCCACAAGGTGCTGGCTTTGGCGGTCAAGGTGCTACTGGTGGTTTCGGTGGCGGTCAAGGCGCTGGCTTCGGTGGTCAAGGCGCTGGCTTCGGTGGTCAAGGTGGCTTTGGTGGCGGTCAAGGTGCTGGTTTTGGTGGTCAAGGTGGCTTCGGTGGCGGTCAAGGCGCTGGCTTTGGTGGTCAAGGTGGTGGCTTTGGTGGTCAAGGTGGTGGCTTTGGTGGTCAAGGTGGCTTTGGTGGTCAAGGCGCTGGCTTTGACAACGATACTAAATTTGAAGATACTCAAGACGACGAAAATAATCGTTAATCGAGTCTGAAAATTAAAAAAACCTCTCATCGAGAGGTTTTTTTATGCCTGTAAGTTTTGCATGGATAAAAATTAAAAAGCCAGCAATCTAGCGCTGGCTTTTTAAAATGGATCTGGACTTAACGATTACGTTTAGGATCCAGTTGTGGATCTTTGATTTCTACATAGGCATTGCTACGTGTTTCACGTAACCAGCTGTCCAGCTCGGCATCAAACTGACGTTCACCAAGTAATTGACGGGCCATACGTTCTTGATATTCCTCTGTCATATCCTGTTGACGTGTTTCGCTGACTTGCAGGATATGCCAGCCAAACTGGGATTGAAACGGTTTACTGAACTGACCCACTGGGGTGCTTTTCATCTGTTGTTCAAATTCAGGCACCATTACCCCAGGGCTTACCCAGCCAAGACTGCCACCATCACGTGCTGAACCGGTATCATTGGAGAAAGTTGAAGCTAAAACAGTAAAATCTTCGCCTTGTTGCAGGCGGCTATATAAACTGTCAATCATCTGTTTGGCATTTTCCGGACTGACTACTTCAGAGGGTTGAATCAGGATGTGACGGGTCAAGTATTGAGGAACCAGGGCTTTTTGTTCGCCACCTTTACGTTCTAGTAGCTTGAGTACATGTACCCCATCAGCAACCGGAATGAGTTCAGAGGTTTGACCTGGCTGTAGGGTCGTGACACGTGCAGCCAGTTCTGCCGGAATTTCTGACAGGCTTCTCACGCCCATGTCAGCAGCTTCGACTTTAATGCCGCCAGTGCTGTATTTTTTGCTGATCGCCTGAATATCATTGCTGGTATTCAGCTCTTGCTTTACCTGTGTAGCAATCTGTTCCGCATTTTCGCCGCTTACACGTAAATGCAGCACATGTACCTGGCTGCCGAGTAAAGCCTGACCTTGCGGGGTATTTAGGAAGTTTTTAACATCCTGGTCTGTGATTTGAATCCGTGAAGTCACGACTTGTTGACGTAAACGATTCAGCGCTAAATCTTCCGCAATACGGTTGCGTAAAGAAGCATAGGTATTGGGCGCCATGGCATCCAGTTTTTGCTGGAAAGCTTCCAGACTGGTTGAGCCCGAATCACGGGCAACTTTCAGTACTGCGTCATTCAGGGATTTTTCATCGGGACGAATATTGTAGCGTTTAACTTGTTCAAGTTGTGCCTGACGAATAATGAGCTGCTCTAAGGCTTGTTGCTCAAGAAATTGTTGGGGTGGAACTGTCTGATTTTGCTTTTGCAGCTGATGAGAAATCTCGGCCACACCTTGAGCCAGATCACTACGCAGAATGATACTATTGTCGACCACAGCTACAACTTCATCTTTAGGTTGGGCAACAGCAAACGTCGTCATCGCTGAAGAAAGGCATAGCGCAAGTGCAGTCGCTTTAAAAATTTGTTTTAACTGTTTTGTCTTCATTAACGTTCTGTCCAAGTTTGATTGATATTGTTAAAACCTAGAATGCGATTTTCTAGTAATGAGGTGAGTTTGCTGCTTAACCCACCTAAGCCTTTCAGGCTGACCTCGGCCATAATGGCGCGTTTGGCTTTGACGTTTGAATCATTAACGTCGTCTAAGTCATTGTAATATGAACGACCATATACAGAAACTCCCCAACAGCATGACTCATAGTTGACCCCAAGTAAATATTCTCGTGCGACACTATTGTCGAGGTCAAACTGCGCATGTCCTACCAGACGCCAGTTGTTGGCAAGCGGCTGAATAAAGGAGCCGACGATATGATCATAACGGTCTTGACGGTTCGGAATGTCTTTACGATAGAAATAGCCGACGTTGTATAGATTGCCCTGATCGCCAGTATAATAAACCTGCACATCACGCTGCGCATTTTGACCATTCGACATCCAGCTGGAGTTTAAATTGACATGGACATTATTCGATAGCTGACTGGTGAGCTGAATGACAGGCCCTGTATGGCTTTCACGGTCATATTTGTCTGCATCCTGTTCCAGTGTGACACGGCGATCTTCAAAGAAGAAACTTTGACCGACACTCGCACGTAGGCGTTCCAGACCTTCTTCATTAAACAGGCTATAACTCAGGCCTAAAGAGGCAAAGTTATTGTCTTCCAAGCGGTCGTTGCCATAGAAGCGACGCGCACTGAAAAGCTGATCATAATTAATCGAAGCAACGACTGAATCAAAGTTAGGTTGATTCTGCTGGTTTTCATAAGGTGAATAGGCATAGAACAGACGAGGCGTTAAGGTCTGTAAATAGGTGCCTTCTTTTTCGAAAATTAAGCCGGTGTCCAGCGTGAATTGTGGCACCACAATGGACTGGCTTTCACTAGAACCACCACGGTCTCGGGTTTTCTCATCATAGAAGGTATTGATGTTGCGTACAGATGCTTCCGGAATGAAAAACGACCACGGGTTATAGTGATTATAACGCACCGAAAAGTCGTTATAGATGCGGGTGCCACTTGGTTGATAAATCTTGTCATCATTTTGAGGGATATCAGCAAAATTTCTCAGGTCCTTCTGGAAATAAGCAGTATCGTTATTAAACTCAAGCTGTAATCCGAGTGGATTGCCAGTTTTATAATTGACTAAAAGCTGCGGCAAACGTGCATAAGGACGATCTTCATCCAGTACAGTGGGATCGAGTGTCTGGAAATCTTCGACTTTGAATTGTGCCTTTAAGCCGGGAATACCATTTTTATAATTGACTTCCCAGGCGCGGCGCAGGTTCAAGTCAGTTTTTGAGTTCGGGTTATTGTCCAGGTCGGCAAAGTAATCTTTGTCTGAGGCGTAATTATATTCCAGATTGGTCGAGAACTGATCGTTGATCTGCCAATTATGCAAGTAATGTAAGCTTTTACGATCCTCATTATCATAACTTTCATCCGAAGGTAGATAGCCACCCCAGATACGACCTTCACCATAATTTTCTGTCAGATAACGGAACTCGCCATCTAGCATGGCACCACGATCACCAATATAGCGCGGAGTGAGGGTAGCATCATACTGTGGGGCCAAATTCAGATAAACAGGAACACCGAGTTCAAGTCCGCCATCATTGGTAAAACCAAAAGTTGGCGTCAGAATGCCGGTAGTACGGCGGTCATCAATCGGGAAGTTGAAATAAGGGATTGCCAATACCGGAACGTCTTTGACATACAGTTTGGTATTGCGGGTTTCACCACGTCCGGTTTCCTGATTCAGCTTGATCTTTTCTGCCTGTATTTTCCAGGTCGGCTTTTGCTCAGGCGGGCAGGTAGAGTAAGTGGCATTTTCCAGTTCTATGGTATCAGTCGATGTTTTGGCAATCTTTTCTGCACGACCGTGGGCATGTTGCTGCTCTGCAATATAGAAACTGTTGTTTAAATCGCCCTGTTGGGTTTTTAAATTATAATTAATATCATCACTTTGTGAGATCAGACCGCCTTGTGCTAACTGTACCTGACCTGCTGCTTTGGCATAGGTCTGGGTCTGATCAATGGTCACTCGTTCGGCACGGATTTGACGACCTTGCTGATCAATAACCACATTGCCTTCCAGATAGGAGTCGCCTGCCGGATTGTAATGTCCATAATCGGCGGTAATGGTTGAGGTGGCTTGGTCTGGCGCAATAGTCGCTGCATCTGGGGCGATCGGGGTAACCCAGGCACCTTCACAATAAGCCGAACTTAAATACTGTCCCTGGCGTTGCTGCGCTTCAGCCGAGGATTTATCGACATAGTATTGTGAAAAGAAGGCTTCACCTGGATAGGTCTCATTAATGCGCTGTTTGAGTTGTTCTGCATTTACATCGGATGAGACAGTTGATGCAGCATAGCTTGAGGCTGAGCTGCCACATAAAAGGGTTAAGATCGCAGTCGCTAGAGGGTTGATTTTAAAGTGATGCTTCATTTGTCTCATTAACCAATCATGCTTTTATCGCAATTAATTATTGTCGCATCATAGAGAAAAAGTTGATAAGTAGCTACACTTAGCACTTTAAAAACTCAGCCTGTATTAGAATTAATTGCAAATGAATACACAACGCGAACAATTGATACAATCTTGGATTGCCTCTGTACTCGGTTCAGATCAATTTGAAACTCATTTTTTAGCAGGTGATGCCAGCTTCCGTCGTTATGCACGAATCAAACTGAATAATAAAACATTTATGCTGATGGATGCACCACCAGAAAAAGAAGATTGTGTGCCTTTTGTGACGATTGATGAATTTTTTGATGCGCATGGCGTGCGTGTTCCGCATATTGTCGCCAAAGATCTGGAAAATGGTTTTTTGCTGCTCGAAGATTTTGGCGATGTCCTGCTTTCCAATCTGCTGAATGAAGAGACGGTGGATGCTTATTATGAGCAAAGCTTTAAGCAGCTGATTCAACTGCAATCAATTGCTGGAGAAGGACATTTTCCGGAATACTCTTATGAAAAACTGATCTCGGAAATGCAGCTGCTGACTGACTGGATGTTGCCAGCCTTAAAGATCCAGCCGACTGAATCAGAAAGTGCCTTGATCAAACGTAGCTTTGCGATTCTGGCCAATGCAGCGCTGGCGCAGCCACAAGTGATTGTGCATCGTGATTTTCATAGCCGTAATCTGATGAAAATTGACAATGAAACCGAACTCGGTGTGATTGATTTTCAGGATGCGGTGATTGGTGCGGATACCTACGATCTGATCTCGATTACCCGTGATGCTTATGTGCAATGGAATGCTGATCGTGTCTATCGCTGGTTTGAAGCCTTTTATAATTTATTGCCAGCCTCAGCCAAAGAAGACCGTGATTTTGAGCAGTTCAAGAAAGATGCCGATATGATGGCGATTCAACGTCATATCAAAATTCTGGGTATTTTTGTGCGTCTGTTTGAACGTGATGGTAAGTCCGGTTATTTAAAAGATTTACCACGGGTGATGTGGTATTTATTAGAAGAATCTAAACCTTATCCAGAATTGCAGCCTTTTATGCAGTTTATGCATGAAAAAGTGATGCCGGCTTTTGAAGCAAAATATGGTTCATATGAGGTGGCTGCCTAAATGAAAGCGATGATTTTAGCCGCAGGCCTCGGTAATCGTATGCGGCCTTTAACGCTGCATACCCCAAAGCCTTTGCTTGAAGTCGGTGGCAAGCCGCTGATTGTCTGGCATATCGAGAAACTGGCTGCGATTGGCGTCACTGAAATCGTGATCAATACTGCATGGCTCGGTGAAAAACTGGCACAAGCCCTGGGTGATGGCTCACAGTTTGGTGTCAAGATTCTGTGGTCACATGAAGGTGAAGGTCTGGAAACGGCAGGCGGGATCATTCATGCCTTGCCGCTTTTGGGTAATCAGCCTTTTATCCTATTAAATGGTGATGTCTGGACCACAATGGATTTTGCACCTTTATTAGATGTTGATCTGAACGATAATTTGGCACATCTGGTCTTGGTCGAAAATCCGCAGCAACATCCAGAGGGTGATTTCACCCTTGCAGAAGGGAAGGCTTATACCTTTGATCAGCAGGTCGAGGGTGAAAACCTGACTTTTAGCGGTGTATCCGTCATCAGTCCAAAAATATTTGAAGGCTTAGAGGCTGGAAAGCGTCCTTTGGCACCTTTATTGAAGGCAGCGATGCTGAATCATCAAGTGGTTGCCTCTAAACTGGCAGGTATTTGGGTAGATGTCGGCACGCCTGAACGTTTAACGGCACTGGATTTGGCAATCCGTGAAGCTAAGTCTGTTTAAGTGAATATTCACTAAGCACTGCCTACTATGACAAGATATAGAAAACGGTATACTTCCACCTAACTTTTTCGAGCGTAGATTGTTTATGCACATGTTTTTTCAAGAACTAAAGCAGGGTAGCCAGGCTTTGGGTTTAGAGCTATCTGAAGAAGCTTTGAATTTATTACTCAAGTATCAGGACGCTTTGGTGCTGTGGAACAAAGCATATAATTTAACTGCGATCCGTGATCCGAAAGAAATGCTGGTCAAGCATCTGCTGGACAGTCTCAGCATTCTAAAAGATCTGCCAGCGGGCCGTCTGCTCGATATCGGTACGGGTGGCGGTATGCCGGGCATGATCATTGCTTTATGTCAGCCCGAGCGTGAATGTGTATTACTCGATTCAAACGGTAAAAAAATTCGTTTCCTGAAGCAGTTTATTGCCGATCTGAAACTTAAAAATGTCATTGCGGTGCAAACGCGTGTAGAAAATGAAGACAGCATTAACGAGCTGGGTCAATTTGATGTGATTACCAGTCGTGCGTTTGCATCTCTGACTGACTTTGTGGATGCCTCTAAACCGTATATGCATGAACAGACCATTATTGCCTCAATGAAAGGCTTAATTCCTGAAGATGAAGTCACTGCTTTAAAAAATGAATTTAGTTGTGAGATTATTGAACTTAAAGTTCCGCGCTTAGACGAACAGCGTCATTTACTGCTATTAAAACGTATTTAAGAATTTTAAAGGGATTGGGGGCAACATGGCACAAATTATTGCGATTGCAAACCAAAAAGGTGGTGTTGGTAAAACCACAACCGCAGTAAATTTGGCGGCATCTTTAGCTGTGTTAAAAAAGCGCGTTTTGCTGGTCGATATGGATTCGCAAGGCAATGCAACCATGGGGTCGGGCATTCAAAAGAATGACTTGCTCTATTCGGTCACCGATGTATTGCTGGGTGAAGTGCCGATTGAAACGGCGATCGCCAAGGCAGAGGTCGGTTATAAGGTTCTGGGTGCCAACCGTGATCTGGCTGGGGTTGAGCTGGCAATTGCAGATCAAGAAGGACGTGAATTCATCCTGCGTGATGCATTGCAAGAAGTCGAAAAGTCATTTGATTATATTATTGTTGATTGTGCGCCAAGTCTGAGCCTGATTACAGTGAATGCTTTGGCAGCGGTTGATGGTGTGCTGATTCCGATGCAGTGTGAATATTATGCACTGGAAGGTCTGGCTGATTTGACCCAGACCATCGATCGGATTCAGCAAGCATTGAATCCAGACCTGCAAATAGTCGGTGTATTACGTACCATGTATGATGCGCGTAATGCCTTGACCCGTGATGTCTCTGAAGAATTAGAACAATATTTCGGTAAAAAACTGTATGACACCGTGATTCCACGCAATATTCGTCTGGCTGAAGCACCAGCACACGGTTTGCCGGTGATTTATTTTGAAAAAAGCTCAAAGGGTGCAGTTGCTTACTTAAATCTGGCAGCTGAAGTATTAAAGAAAAGCAAAGTGAAAAAAGGAAGTAAAGCATGACCGTCAAGAAACGTGGACTCGCTAAAGGTCGTGGCTTGGATGCCTTGCTAGGCTCAATTCAAAAAGAAAAATTACAGATGGAAGCCCAAGGTCTTGATCATGGTCAGCTCAAACAGATTGATGTGAACCTGCTCAAGCGTGGTGAATACCAGCCGCGCCGTTATATCAACGAGCAAGACTTGCAAGAGCTGGCGGCATCGATTGAAAAACACGGCATTATGCAGCCGATTGTGATTCGTCCGGTCGATGACGAACGCTATCCTTATGAAATTATTGCCGGTGAACGTCGTTGGCGTGCAGCGCAGTTGGCAGGTCTGACTGAAATTCCTGCGATTGTGCGCGAACTTCAGGATCAGGTCGCGATTGCATTGGCTCTGATTGAAAACATCCAACGTCAGGATCTGAATCCGATTGATCAGGCCATGGCTCTGCAACGTTTCCATGAGGAATTTGGTCTAAGCCATCAGGAAATTGCAGACACAGTCGGCAAGGCACGTACTACGGTCAGTAATTTACTTCGCCTGCTCAGTCTGGCTGAAGAAGTGAAAGACTTTATGCAGCAAGGCCTGCTGGATATGGGGCATGCGCGTGCGATTCTAACGCTGAAGGCAAAAGACCAGCTCAAAGTCGCTGATATCGTGATTGAAAAAAGCTTGTCTGTTCGTCAAACCGAGCAGTTAGTCCGTGATTTTAATGCACCTAAACAAGAAAAAGTAAAACAAGCGCTTGCACCGGATATTCAGCAATTGACCCAGCGCCTTTCAGAGCGTTTCAGTGCTGATGTGAAAATTGACTATAACAAACAAGGTAAAGGAAAATTAGTCATTAGTTATCATTCTTTAGAAGAGCTGGATGGCATTCTTTCTATTTTAGAAGATGAATAATTTATATATTTTTTTTATTGGGGAATAAATTAGATGTGGGAATTGGTTAAAGCGGGTGGCTGGCTCATGCTGCCACTGGTCTTGTGTTCTATCTTTATGTTGGCGATTTCGATCGAGCGCCTGATTCGCCTGAAGAGGAAAGCGGTACTTCCGTCTACACTTCCGATGAGTCCAGTGCAAAATGCATCACAAGTCATGCAAAAAATTCAACAAAGTACGGAATTGAAGCACAGTACTTTAGGCCGGGTATTTGCAGCCGGCTATGCCAGCAAGCCGCAGGGCGAACAGTATGCCCGTGCACAAATGGAAGTGATGGCATCACAGGAAATTGGTTATCTGGAAAAGAATATTAACTTTCTGGGAACCTTAAGTGCTGTGGCGCCATTGCTGGGTTTGTTGGGGACTGTGCTTGGGATTATCGAATCTTTTCTGATGATCGATGTGGGGACTGGGAGTGATCCGGTATTGATGATGCCAGGTATTTCCAAAGCCTTGATTACCACAGCAGCCGGGATGCTGATTGCGATTCCGGCACTTTTTGCCCATCGTTACTTCCAGCGACTGGTTCAGGAATATGTGGCGGAGCTTGAACAGCAGGCGACCTTGTTTCATGCGGATCTTTTTTATCGCAATATTGCAGATATAGACCAAGATATGCAAAAAGCCAGCTAGGAGGCGGATGATGAAATTCAAACGCAACCAGGTTGAAGATGTGCATATTAATCTGACCCCTATGATTGATTGTCTGCTGTTTATTCTGGTCTTTTTACTGTTATCGACAACATTTAGCCAAATGAGCCGTATGAACTTGACCTTACCAGATGCGCAGGGTGTTCCGCCTAAAAGTTATGATCAGAAAGTTGAAGTGATTGTGGATGCCAATGGTCATTATGCAGTCAATGGTCAATCCTTGGCCAGTAAAGAAGTCGCAGATTTAAATACTGCAATTAAACAGATTTCTAATGAACGCCGTGATTTAATGTTCGTCATTGCCGCTGACGCGAAAGCCAGCCATCAGGACGTGATTCGCGTTATGGATGTGGCCGGGCAGCTCGGCTTTGTCAATATTAATATCAGTACCAAAGTACCTACCCGAGGTTATTAGTGAAGCACGATTTTAAGGTCTATCTTCGCCTTTTAAGTTATTTAAAACCCTTTTGGGGCATCGGATTGCTTGTCCTGCTCGGTTTTTCTATTAATGCGGCTACAGAAGTCTCTGTGGCTAAATTACTGGAATATATCATTGAGGCCATTCAAGACAAAGACCAGAGTTTCACTTCGCTTTTCCCGTTTTTAGTGGTTGTCCTGATGTTCTTTCGTGGGCTGGGATTATTCATGGGGGGTTATTTTACTGCGGTGATTTCCCGTAATCTGGTGTTCAATATCCGTCAGGAAGTTTTTGCAAAACTGCTGCGTTTACCGTCTCAGTATTATCTGGACAATACCAGCGGGCATATTACTGCCAAGATCATGTATAACGTGGAACAACTGACCGCTGCCTCAACAGAAGCGTTAAGAACCCTGTTGCAACAAGGTTTGATTACGATTGCGCTATTAGGCTATCTGCTATATAGCAACTGGCGTCTGACCATGTGTATCCTGATTTTTGCACCCGTTATTGGCTTTGTGATCAGTAAGGCAGCTAGACGGATGCGTAAACTGTCACAGCAAGTGCAAGATACCATGGGGGATGTCAACCATGTGGTTCAGGAAACGGTCAATGCCAACCTGATCGTCAAGGGTTTTGGCGGCCAAAGTTATGAGCAGGAACGCTTTAAACAGAACTCGCTGGAAAACTTGCGTCGTGGCTTGAAAATGGTCGCTGTGCAGCAGTTGAACAGTCCTGTGGTTCAGCTGATCATGTCTATTTCACTCAGTATTGTCATGTTTATTGCCTTGCGTCCACAGATCCTTGGCGATACCTCTGCCGGTGAATTTGTGGCTTATATTACGGCTGCGGGCATGTTGGCAAGACCAATCAAGGCTTTAACAGATATCAATGAAAAAATTCAACGGGGTATGGCCGCAGCGCATTCGGTATTTGAATTGCTGGACATGCCCGAAGAAAAAAATACCGGGACTTTAAGCGATAGCTTAAAAGGTAATATTCAGTTTAAAGATGTCAACCTGTTTTATGATGATGGTCATCATGCCATTCGTGATTTTAATTTAGAGGTAAAAGCTGGTGAAACGGTTGCTCTGGTTGGGCGTTCCGGTGCCGGTAAAAGCTCACTGGTGAATTTGCTGGTACGTTATCAGGATACAACGTCAGGTCAGCTTCTACTGGATCAGAAACCGATTGAAGACTTTGAGCTGACTGCCTTGCGTACCCAGATTGCGATGGTGAATCAGCAAGTGGTGCTGTTTAATCGGACTGTGCGGGAAAATATTGCCTATGGTCAGCTCGAAGGTGCGACTGATGAAGATATTATTGCAGCAGCAAAAGCCGCTTATGCACATGATTTTATTATGGCTCTGCCAAAAGGTTATGATACCCAACTGGGTGCTCAAGGTTTAAATCTGTCTGGTGGTCAGCGTCAGCGCATCGCGATTGCACGTGCGATTTTGAAAAATGCCTCTATTCTGATTCTGGATGAAGCAACCAGTGCCCTGGATAATGAATCCGAATACTTTATTCAGCGTGCCTTTGATCAGGCCATGCAAGATCGTACAACCATTGTGATTGCACACCGTTTATCGACGATTGAAAATGCGGATCGTATTGTGGTCATGGATCAGGGGTGTATTGTCGAGCAAGGGACTCATGCAGAACTGATTGCATTGCATGGGGCTTATTATCAGCTGCATCAACGTAATTTTGAGGAACAATAAGTTATGGCATTGGCGCAAATCATTCAGGATGCTTGGAATGCACAGGCAAAGTGGCTGGTGGTGCTGCGTCCTTTGTCATGCTTGTATCGTTTAGGTTTTGTCAGCAATCGCTGGCTGTACCAGAAAGGGATCAAGACAAGCTATAGTGCTCCGGTTCCGGTCATGGTGATTGGCAATATCACTGTCGGTGGTAGTGGTAAAACCCCTTTGCTGATTCATCTGGTTGATTATTTAACTCAACAAGGTGTAAAAGTTGGGGTGATTAGCCGTGGTTATGGCGGCAAAGGTCCATTTCCGGCTTATGTGGATTTTAATACCTTGCCTGAGGTCGTCGGTGATGAGCCTGCCTTGATTGTACAGGCGACGGGCGTGCCGATGGCCGTAGGGCCAAACCGGCAAAAAAGTATTGAACTGTTACTGCAAAGACATCAGCTGGATCTGATTATTTGTGATGATGGTTTGCAGCACTGGGCTTTAAATCGTCAGATTGAATGGATTGTACTGGACAATAATCGCGGTCTGGGCAACCAAAAACTGCTTCCGGAAGGCTATCTGCGTGAACCGGTGACACGCTTGGAAACTGGAACGGTAATTGAGCATTCGGCAAGTCCAAGTTCTGAGCTGCATATGCATCTGGCTGCATCACAGCCCTATCTGCTCAATCAAGACAACAATAAAATCTTCGACCCTCAGTCGGCTTTTTATGCCGTGGTGGGAATCGGTTTTCCGCAGCGCTTTTACCAGACCCTGAAAAATCTGGGCATAGAACAATTCCAGTGTCATGAATTTCCCGATCATCATGATTATGACATTGAAGATCTACAGTTTGATGATGCCAATCCGATCATTACCACGGAAAAAGACGCAGTCAAAATTATGGCATTACTGAAACAATATCCCGATTTTAAGCAGGATATCTGGGTGGTGCCAGTCGATGCAGTATTATCGCCAGCCTGCTATACGGTCTTGCAGCAACAGTTACAACAATACGGTATTCAAATTTCTTAAGGCTTATTCAGTATGAAACACATTGTTATTCCTGCACGTTTTGCCAGTTCACGTTTGCCGGGTAAACCCTTGCTGGACATTCATGGTCGTCCCATGATTTTGCGTGTGGTGGATCAAGCCAAAAAAGTACAAGGTTTTGATGATTTGTGTGTGGCGACCGATGATCAGCGTATTGCTGAGGTTTGTCGTGCCGAAGGTGTTGATGTGGTGATGACTTCGGCGGATCATCCTTCCGGGACAGACCGCCTCAGTGAAGTAGCGCGGATCAAAGGCTGGGACAGTCACGATATTATTGTCAATGTGCAGGGTGATGAGCCTTTATTGCCGGCACAACTGGTGAAACAGGTGGCACAACTTCTAGAAGATCAACCGGATTCTTCGATGTCGACGCTATGTGAGCCGATTCATCAACTAGACGAATTTAAGCGTGACAGCATTGTTAAAGTGGTGATGTCCAAACATAATCAAGCTTTGTATTTTAGCCGTGCCACCATTCCTTATGACCGTGATGGCGCGAAACTGGCTGAAGCAAAACTGCATAATCAGGCCTATCGTCATTTAGGTTTATATGCTTACCGTGTAAAACTGCTTCAAGAATATGTCACTTGGGAGATGGGGGGTCTGGAAAAACTGGAATCCCTAGAGCAATTGCGGGTACTGGAAAATGGTCACCGTATTGCGATTGCCGTGGCTGAAGCCAATTTGCCACCGGGTGTGGATACTCAAGAAGATCTGGATCGATTGAATCAAATGGATCTTTCTCATTTTGCTTAAGAAGAGTTGAATACATGCCTTTTGATGTCAATGCACAGATTTATCCATGGCAGCAACAGGTTTGGGGAACGCTGACCGGACGTTTTCCCAAGCTTGGGCATGGTTTATTGTTTTATGGCAAAAAAGGCTGTGGCAAGGAGGCATTTAGCCAGCAGTTTCTGGCTTGGGTCTTGTGTCTGAATCGGCAGTCTTCTGGTGCATGTGGCGAATGTGGCAGTTGCCAATGGCTCAAGGCTGATACGCATCCCAATTATGTGCATATCAGCACCGACGAAGACAATAAAAAACAGAATGCCAAAATCAAGATTGAAAAGATTCGTGATCTGTTGCCTTTTGTGCAGCAGACCGTCGATGGCTGGCGAGTGATTGTAATTGAACCTGCGGAAGCCTTAAATATCTCCTCTGCCAATGCATTATTGAAAACGCTAGAAGAACCCGGTGACAATACGGTCATTATTTTGCTGGCAGATCATTATTTAAAATTGCCTGCAACGATACGGAGTCGCTTGCAGCATTTTGCCTTAGACCGGATTTCTGCAGAACAATTTAGTGATTATGTTCAGGCACAGTTGCCGGATGCAGGTTCTAGCCAGCAACAGTTATTGATGAACCTGTCCAATCAGATGCCCTTACAAGCACTCGAGGTTGCACAAAGTGCCTGGCTGCCACTGCGTCAGGAATTCCTGCAAGACTGGCAAAAACTGGTGATGCAAAAAAATATGCCGCTTGCAATTGCGACCAAATGGAACAAAAGCCTGAGCTTTGGTGAATTTGCTCCCATGTTTGAATACTTGTTGTCCGATTTAATTTGTGTCAAGCTCAATCAAACGGTGAAAAACATTGATCTTGAGTTTAATGTGCTTGCCGAACAATATTCATTAGCAGCACTTTTTAAAATTTATGAAGATTTTCAGCGTTCCAAGCAATATCTCGAGCAGAATGTTCAAAGCAATCTGGTGATCGATGAGCTGTTTATCAAGCTGATGAATCTTTAATTAAGGGGAAATCACATGCAACCACGTATGGGCGGTATTATTCAGGCCAATATTCCTGATATTGAAACACTGTTTGCCAGCTATATGCCTTATGTATGGGGTGGTGGACTGTTTATTCCGTCCAAGCAGCCGGTCAAGCTGGGTGAAGAAGTTTTTGTATTGACCACTTTGCCTGAACAGACCCAGAAAATTCCTTTAACCGGTAAAGTGATCTGGGTCTCGCAAAAGCAGAATGGCATCAAGCCACAAGGCTTTGGCATCCAGTTAAGCGGTGAAAAGGGTGTTTATTTCAAAAATGAAGCAGATCGTCTGGTTGCAGGTCTTAAATCTGAAGGGCGTAAAAGTTACACTATGTAGTTCATTTAGCTGTGGTAGGAACGCATTGTGTTTGTAGATACCCATTGTCATTTAACGATGCTGGATTTAACGCCGTATAACGGTGATCTGGATCAGG
Organism: Acinetobacter sp. F-1; assembly: GCF_022869025.1. Classification (NCBI taxonomy): domain Bacteria; kingdom Pseudomonadati; phylum Pseudomonadota; class Gammaproteobacteria; order Moraxellales; family Moraxellaceae; genus Acinetobacter; species Acinetobacter sp. F-1. The sequence continues at coordinate 48,315 of NZ_JAJKFX010000005.1, forward strand.
CACTCGCACAGGCCCGTGAAGCGGGTGTATCCAGATTCATGAGTATCTCGGTCGATCTGGATGATCATATCGCGCTGGCGAAAATTGCCGCGCGTCACCCGGATGTCGGTTATACCGTCGGGGTACATCCTTGCGAAGATGCTGCAACTATGGCGCGTGCCACGACTGAATATCTGGTCGAGCTGGCACAACCAGAAAAAGTCTGGGCGCTCGGTGAAACCGGTCTGGATTATTATCACAGTACAGATTTTGTCGAAGAACAAAAAGCCTGCTTTGCCCGTCATATCCATGCTTCGCAAATCACTAAGAAACCGGTGGTGGTACATACCCGTGCTGCCAAGCATGATACCGTGGATATTATCCGTGCGGAAAAATCCACGCATGGCATCTTGCATTGCTTTACTGAAGATTGGGAAACTGCCAAAGCGGTTTTAGACTGCGGTTATTATGTCTCATTTTCCGGGATTATCTCGTTTAAAAATGCCCAGGATCTGCGTGATGTGGCCAAACAGGTTCCGCTGGATCGTGTACTGATTGAAACCGATAGTCCTTATCTTGCGCCGATGCCATATCGTGGTAAATCTAACGAACCTAAATACGTTCCTTATGTAGCCAAAGCGCTTTGTGATGTATATGATAAGTCGCTAGAAGAAATGGCTTCTATCACAAAGCAGAACTTTGAAAATCTTCTAAATTTAAAGTAAATAAAGTTATATAAAGTACAAGAGAGTTTATAGGGTGAAGATGGATCGTCAGGCTCAGTTTCGAGCAAGAGAAACCTTGATTTTTCAAGTCGCAGAGCAGCTCCTGCTGGAAAATGGTGAAGCAGGAATGACGCTAGATGCGCTTGCTGCTGAACTTGATCTGGCCAAAGGGACACTCTATAAACATTTTCAGAGTAAAGATGAACTGTATATGTTGCTGATTATCCGTAATGAGCGCATGTTGCTGGAAATGATTCAGGATAGTGATAAAGCTTTTCCTGAACATCTGGCCTTCTTTATGTTGCACCATTTACATCATCCGGAACGTACGGTGCTGTTCCATCAGATTGAAGAACGTCTGTCGACGACTGGCGTGGGAATTCAGCATCTATTCAGTGAACTGTATCAGGTACGCAAACAGCGTTTACGCCTGATCATCCGCATGACAGAAAGTTATCTGGTTTCAATTCATAGCCGCATGTCGGTGCGTGACTATCTGGCGTCGATCTGGTCACTGACCCATGGCGCCGCTGCAATTCTCAATTCCAGTTTTTATCAGCGTTATCTGGGTTCACGCGATACCTTGCGCGTGGCCTATATCGATCAAGCACTGGCTTTGCCAAAGCAGGTGCATTCTGCCGAGCAGTTTGCCTAAGGTTAGAGCTTAGTATGATCAGATCATCTCACAGCGCAGTTCGTGGCTTTACCCTCATCGAATTGATGGTGGTGATTGTGATTATGGGAATCATGGCCTCACTGGTATTGCTGAATACCAGTGGTGTCGATCAGCGTAAGGCCATGCAGGCACGCGAGATTTTGTTATTAGACTTGCAGCGGGTCATGCGTGAGGCGAATGACCAGTCCAGAATACTGGCGCTTGATATGCAACCCGCGACCGATGTCTCGCCATTTCGTTATGGGATTGTAGAATATCGTTCAGCAGCGCAGACTGAACAGAACCTGCAAAATGAAAAATGGCAGAGTTATACAGAATTTAAATTACGTAAGCTGCCGGATCATGTGTCTTTTCGGATTCAGGGGCTAGAACAACAGCGTTATGCCCGTGCGCAAAATCGTGATCTGACGCAGGTGAATTCTCCTCAATTGATCTGGCTGGGGAATGGTGAGGTCAAGCCGGTACGGATTCAGTTCTTTTTAGAAGATCGCGAAGTCGGCTCTGCGATTGAGGTGGATCATCTGGGTAAAATCAATGAAATCTAGATCTTTCAAGCAAAGTGTGTGCTCCAGGCTGATCAAACCATTTAAATCGAGTGCTGATCGATTGCATTGTGGGCACTTCGAGCAGAGCTCTTGGTCTTGCGCAGCGGTGAAACAGCATTTCACTCATCGCAGCTCAGGCTTTACCTTGCTGGAAGTTATGGTTGCACTGGCAATTTTCGCCACCGCAGCCATGACGCTGACCAAAGTCGCGATGCAATATACCCAGTCAACCTCGAATGCCATTCTGCGCACCAAAGCACAGTTTGTTGCCCTGAACGAAGTGGCTCAAATGGAAATCAATCAGCAATGGATGGATGGTACGGCCTCCAAACAGCTGACCCAGCAAGGCGAAACCTGGCAAATTGACAAGCGCAGTGAACCGACGATCAGTCCCAATGTGCAGCGTATTGAACTACAGGTCAGTCTGGTCAATCAGGAGACTGGTCAAGTTGCATCCGGGATCAGCAGCTTGATGTTCTTTAATCATCGCATGAACAATACGCCATGAAGCCTAAAGGATTTACCCTGGTCGAATTATTGGTTGCCATTGCAATCTTTGCGGTACTGTCTGCTTTGGGCTGGAAAGTTTTTGATTATATTGTCAAAACCAAAGATCAAAATGCAGTACATGAACAGCGTCTAGGTCAGCTACAGGAAACCTATCAGCAAATTTTACGGGATACGGTACAGGCAGTCCCTTTAACGGCCAATATCAATAGTGATATTCAACCGGCTCTGGTTTTGCAAAATGGCCGTTTTAATTTTAGTAAAACTGGCGTGACTGATCCTCTGGAGGAGGGTATTTCGCCAGATGAACGCATTGAATATCAGTATCGGGCCGATGAACAAAAACTGTATCGACTGAAATATCGCAACCTGAACCAGACCGGTCGTGATCAGCCAGAATCCAGTGTTTTATTATCAGAAGTCGAGCAATTCCAGATTGTGGTGCTAAATCCGAATGAACTCACCCAATGGCCTGATCCTGCTATGGATTTAAATCAGCAGGAGCAGAAGCAGCGCTTGCCTAAGGGAATCAAAATCAATTTAACTGTAAATGGTGTCAGTTATGAATGGCTGTTTAGTTTATTAAATACAGATTTTCTGCTGAATTCCCAGAACACAGGTTAACCCGACTAAGAATAACAAGACATGAACAGAAATAAACCGGTCATCATGAAACAGCAGCAAGGCATTGCCCTGATTACCATTCTGGTGATGGTGGCATTGGCGACCATTCTGGCTGCCACGATTGCCCAGCGTCAGGCGGCAACTGCTGAAAGTACAGCCTATCTGATACGACAAAACCAGTCTCTGATGTACGCCAAAAGTGCCGAGGCTTTTTTTTCTGAACTCTTGGTTGACGATGCTGAAAATGCCGTAGAAGTAGATCATCTGCAAGAAACCTGGGCGCAGCCGATGCCGGCTTTTCCAGTCGATGATGGCTATGTTTCTGGGATCATCCAGGATGAATCGGGCAAGTTTAATTTAAACAGTCTGGTCACCGCTGAAGGCACCGTCAATGAAAATGCCAAAGCATGGTTCGAGCTGATTTTAAAGCGTGCAGGGCTGTCAGAGCAGCTTAGTGAGGCAGTGATTGACTGGCAGGATGAAGATGAGCTGGTCAGTGGCGGCATGGGAGCAGAATCTAATTATTATCAAGGTTTGCAGAATGCGGCTTTGCCACCGAATGCAAAATTTCATAGCGTAGACCAGTTAAAACTGGTGCGCGGTTTTGACGAAAATAAATACAAGCTGATCGCAGCTTATCTGAGCGCTGCACCTTTAGTCGATAGCACAGTCAATATCAATACAGCTTCGGCTTTTCTGTTGGCCAGTATGGATGAAAAACTGGATGTAAATGCAGTACAGCAATTGCTGGATCAGCGTCAGGCCAATTTAGAACACTTTTCCAATGTGACTGATCTGTGGTCGCTGGAGCCTTTCGCTCAGGTCGAGGCGGGCAAGCGCAATCTGTTGAATAGCCTGCTCGGGGTACAATCCAATTATTTTAAAGCGCGGATTGAAGTGGTGTTAAGCGAACGCAAGCGTCAGTTCAGTAGTGATCTGGTTCGTCAGGACAAGCAGGTATATGTGGCTTATCGCAGCATGGCCCCATTTTAATTCTAGCTTCTGAATTATGGCCTCGCTATATAAGGCTGCCAGGTCAATCCCTTTTTCCTATCAGGCTGAACAGCAAAATTAATCCTCAAGTCAGTGGTTTTGCTTTATAATCAAAATTAATTCACCTATTTTTTGACGACATTACGGCATATGTTAATTCGTAAGTTATTTAAGTTTGAGAATGCTCATATTGTGCGTAACTGCACGTCAGATCGCTGTAAGCGTTCGATCCATGGCCATAGTTATAAAGTCGAGCTGTTATTAAAAGCATCGAAATTAGATCATGGGCAAATGGTTTATGACTTTGGTCTGCTTAAAGGTGTGATTAAGGATTTTTTTGATTCTTTCGATCATGCGATCTGTTTCTGGCAAAATGATGATCCGGAATATATTCAGGCTTGCAAAACTTTCAGTGCACGCTGGGTATCATTGCCGGTATCGCCGTCGGCTGAACAGTTTTCCCGGATTTTCTTCTTTCTGGCACAACAAGTACTGGCATCGACCGTGACTCAAAATGGCGAAGGCGATGTCGAAGTCTATTCTGTGATTGTGCATGAAACCGATACCGGTTATGCACAGAGCTTTCTAGAAGATATCCAGAATGAACAGATGGGCTTGCTAAGTCTTGAGCAAATCGAGTTTTCTGAACAGGTTCAATCTGAATGGACAGACCCGGACATGTTGAGCAAGCTGAAACATGGTACGCCATTTCAGAATCCAGTTGTAGATTTACAGGTACAGATTTAAAGTCTGCGTGACTTTAAATCCATTGACATAGATTTAGGATTGAAGAATGTCTTTAAATGAACAGCAACTGGCCAAACTGAATAAGGTTCAGTTGGATGAAAGCTGGAAATATGGATTGAGTGAGTTTTTACTCAGTCCGAAAATGGACCAATTAAAAGCGTTTCTGGTTGAAGAAAAAAAAGCAGATAAAACGATTTATCCTCCCAATCATCTGATTTTTAATGCCTTAAATACCACGCCGTTGGATCGGGTCAAAGTGGTGATTTTGGGGCAGGATCCTTATCATGGCCCGAATCAGGCCCATGGATTAAGCTTTTCGGTGCAAAAAGGGGTTGCATTGCCGCCATCTTTGCGTAATATTTTTCACGAGTTGCATGCAGACGTCGGGGTTGAACGCCCGAAGCATGGTGACTTGACGCATTGGGCAGAGCAGGGTGTGCTTCTGTTAAATGCAGTATTGACTGTAGAAGCAGGTCAGCCGACTTCGCATCAAAAGCGTGGTTGGGAAGAATTCACCGATCAGGTCATTGATGTTTTAAATGAGCAGCGTGAACATATTGTCTTTATTCTTTGGGGCGCATACGCACAGCGTAAAGGACAGCGCATTAATCAGGACAAGCATCTCGTGTTAAAGGCCGCACATCCATCGCCTTTGGCCGCAAACCGTGGTGGTTTTTTTGGTTGTAAAGTATTTTCGAAATCGAATAACTATCTCAAACAACATGGCATTGAGCCTATAGATTGGCAGCTGGACGCATGACATATTCTCCCCTTAATAAAACTTATCATCCGGATTTGATCGTTGAAGAAGCGCACAATGGCTGGCGTATCGTACGTTTAAATCGTCCAAAATCTTTACATGCTCTGGATGAGTCGATTGCTTCCGCACTCTTGGAAGTGTTTCAGGATTTTCATACAGACGACAGCGTAAAAGCCATTTGGCTGGATTCAACCACCCCGAAGGCATTCTGTGCTGGTGGCGATGTACGTAAGTTACGTCAATTGGTCATTAATGATGAAGTGGCAACTGCCAATAAATTCTTTGAGCAGGAATATGCGCTCGATCTGTTATTGCATAATTATGCCAAGCCGGTGTTAGTCTGGGGTGAAGGTTATGTGATGGGCGGTGGCTTGGGACTGTTTATGGCAGCACCTTTCCGTCTGGTGACACCATATTCGCGTCTGGCCATGCCGGAAATTAACATTGGTTTATATCCGGATGTTGGTGCGACCCGTTTCCTGGCAGATCGTGGTGCGATTGGTCTGTTTACCGGTTTGACCGGCTCCATCATGACTGCTGCAGGCGCTTACGGGATTGGCTGGGCAACGCATATCTGTGATGCACATCGTGATTCTGTATTGAATAAAGTGGTTAATATCGACTGGGGTCATTATCCTGCCGGTGACTTCCGTGCCATTGATGACACGCTTAACAGCATGCATCGTCCGGTAGGGCCGGGACCATTGCAAAACTCTCTGGACGTGATTCATAGTGTGTGCCGGGGAGTAAACTTCGAGCACGATTACGAGTCGATTATCGGCCTCAGTGATGCACGCAGTGACTGGTTGCGTCAGGCCAGTGAAAACCTGCAAAAAGGCTCACCGACCACTGCTGCATTGACCTGGCTGTTATGGCAATGGGGCAAGCAGGTGCATTCCTGGAATGAAATTTTTGAACTGGAAACCCAGATTTCTGACTGGAAAATCCGGCATCATGACTTTGTCGAAGGTGTGCGTGCACGTCTGGTCGATAAAGACCTTGCTCCTGAATGGAAAAAGGGCGCAGATCTGAGTCTAAAAGGTATCCTGTCTGAAAACCCGCCAGTGACCCATATTGAAAGCTGGAATGAGCTACTCAAGCAGTATTGTGTGATTTAAGCCTTACATGTCCGATCCGCAATTGACCGATGAAGACTGGATGCAGCTTGCGTATGCGCAGGCTGCACTTGCCGCCGAACAGGGGGAAATCCCGGTCGGCGCAATTATCGTGAGTCAGAATCAGATCATTGGGCAGGGATTTAATGCGCCAATTTCTTTAAATGATCCGACCGCACATGCCGAAATTGTTGCGCTGCGTGATGCATGTCAGAACATCCAGAATTACCGGTTGCCCGATGATGCAGTGTTGTATGTAACGCTTGAACCGTGCACCATGTGTGTCGGTGCGCTGGTACATTCACGGGTATCACGGGTGGTATTTGGTGCATTTGAGTCTAAAGCAGGTTCACTGGTCAGCGCGCGTCAATTATTCGAGACTGGCTATTACAATCATGTATTTGCGTTTGAAGCAGGCTGCATGCAGCAGCAATGTTCCGAACAGCTCAGTGCATTTTTCAAGTTGCGTCGTGAGCAGAAACGCCAACTCAAGTTACAAGAAAAATTATTAAATACGCAGAAATAAATGTGCTTTATCGCTAAAATTTTCTAACTTTCAAATCTGTAATTTCAGGAAAAATAATGAACAGCATACAAGTAAAAAAAGAATTTCCAGCATCGATTGATGACGTCTTTGCTTTAATGTCTAAGCATGCCACCTATAATATTGCCTTTGCACCGCTGCAGGTTGAACGGATCAAAGACTCTGCGGATGCTGAACATCCAGATGGATTTGGTTCGGTGCGCGCAATGGGTGTAGGGCCGCTCAAGCCGCTAAAGGAACAGATCACCTTGTTTGAACCGAATGCCCGTATTGAATATAAGATTATCAAGAATCCATTGATCAAGCATCATCTGGGTATTATTGAGTTTGAAACGCTGGCTGATGAGCAAACCCTGGTCACCTACACGATTGAATTGCAGGCGCGTGCACCTTTTGTGAGTAAATTAATTCTTGCACAGTTACAGGCAGCGATTAAACTAGGCCTGACAAAACTCGCAAAATCTGTTTAAACAACAACGGGAAAGCAATGACAGTTCAAATTATTACCATTGATGGTCCAAGTGGGTCGGGCAAAGGCACGTTGGCAGCAAAACTGGCTGCACATTATCAGTTTCACTTATTGGATTCTGGTGCGCTTTACCGGCTGTTGGGATTGTCATTGCATCACCATGATTTACTGGATGCGCTGGACAGTAAATTGCCCGAATGCGTACAAATCGCAACAAATCTGCAGATCCAGTTTCTCAGCACCGATACCGGGGTACAGGTGTACTTAGATGGCGAAGACGTTTCCCAGACCATTCGAACTGAACGCGTCGGAGAATTTGCTTCAAAAGTTGCTGCAATTCCTGAGCTTAGAATGGCAATGGTTTCACGTCAACATGCTTTTGCACAGGCACCTGGTCTGGTGGCAGATGGCCGCGATATGGCCACAAGTATCTTCCCGCAAGCTCAGGCTAAAATATATTTGACTGCATCGGCTGAATCGCGCGCGCAAAGACGTGTAAAGCAGTTGCAGGGTATGGGGCTGGATGTTAAAATAAACGATATTTTAGCTAATATCATCGCGCGTGATAAACGAGATATGGAACGCACTGTCGCTCCACTCAAGCCTGCCGACGATGCTTACATTATCGATAGTTCAAATTTGAACATTGATGAGGTATTCCAGTTGATGACCACTTATGTGGACCAGCAGTTAGCCAATTAACCTGATTTTATCAGCAAACGCATAGCTTGATCAGTTTTATATGGACTATGTAGATGCTTAATTAAACCGGCCTTGTCTGATCCAAGACCGCTGACTTTATCGGAAATATCATGACCGAATCTTTTGCAGCCCTCTTTGAAGCAAGTGAATTAAACCTCAACGTTGAAAAGGGTGCAGTTATCCAGGGCGTTGTAGTAAGCATTGACTCTGATTGGGTAACTGTTGACACTGGCCTTAAATCTGAAGGCGTTGTTGACCGTGCTGAGTTCTTAAATGAACAGCGCGAACTTGAAGTTCAAGTTGGCGACACTGTAGACGTAGTTGTTGAAGCGCTTGACAACGGTATGGGTCAAACTGTTCTTTCTCGCGAAAAAGCTAAACGCGCTGAGACTTGGACTAAACTTGAAAAAATCTTTGAAGACGGCGAAATCGTTACTGGTGTTATCTCTGGTAAAGTTAAAGGCGGTTTCACTGTTGACATCGGTCCAGTACGTGCGTTCCTTCCAGGTTCTTTAGTTGATACTCGTCCTATTCGTGATACGACTCACCTAGAAGGCAAAGAGTTAGAATTTAAAGTAATCAAACTTGACGCTAAACGTAACAACGTTGTTGTTTCACGTCGTGCTGTTATGGAAGCTGAATCTTCAGCTGACCGTGAAGCTCTTCTTGCTCAGCTTGAAGAAGGTCAAACTGTTACTGGTACGATCAAAAACCTTACTGACTACGGTGCATTCGTTGACCTTGGCGGTATTGACGGTCTTCTTCACATCACTGATATGGCTTGGAAACGCATCAAGCATCCTTCAGAAGTTGTTGAAGTGGGTCAAGAAGTTACTGTTAAAGTACTTAAGTTCGACCGCGAGCGTAACCGTGTTTCTCTAGGTCTTAAACAACTTGGCGAAGATCCATGGTTAGCGATCATGAACCGTTACCCTAAAGGTTCAATCGTTAAAGCGCGCGTAACTAACCTGACTGACTACGGTTGTTTCGCTGAAATTGCTGAAGGCGTTGAAGGTTTAGTACACGTTTCAGAAATGGATCACACGAACAAAAACATCCACCCATCTAAAGTTGTTCAGATCGGTGATGAAGTTGATGTTATGGTTCTTGAAGTTGATGAAGAGCGTCGTCGTATTTCTCTTGGTATCAAACAAACTCGTGCTAACCCATGGGAAGAGTTTGCTAAAGACCACGACAAAGGCGAAAAAGTTTCTGGTACGATCAAATCTATCACTGACTTTGGTATCTTCATCGGTTTACCAGGCGGTATCGACGGTCTAGTTCACTTGTCTGATATTTCTTGGAACGAACAAGGCGAAGAAGCGATTCGTCGTTACAAGAAAGGCGACACTGTTGAAGCGGTTATCCTTTCTGTAGACGCTGAAGGCAACCGTATCAGCCTTGGCATCAAGCAAATGAACAACGATCCGTTCAATGACTTCCTTGCTGCTAACGAACGCGGTGCGTTGGTTAAAGGTACTGTAACTGCAGTTGATGCGAAAGGCGCGACTGTTAAGTTGGCTGACGAAGTTGAAGCGACTCTGAAAGCATCTGAAATCAACCGCGATCGCGTTGAAGATGCAACTAAGTTCCTTGAAGTTGGTCAAGAAGTGGAAGCGAAGATCATCAACGTTGATCGTAAATCTCGCGCAATCAACTTGTCTATCAAAGCGAAAGACGAAGCTGAAGAGAAAGAAGCAGTTGCTAACTTGAAAACAGCGCCAGCTGCTGGTCAAGACAATGGTCCTAAGACGATTGGTGACCTGATCAAAGCTCAAATGGGCAACTAAGTAGACGTTTGAATTGTATTGTTAATGTAAGTTAACTAATACTTTTTATACAAATACTGTAAACGGTAGCGTAGTATTTAATTATTGCGCTACCGTTTTGTATTTAAACAGGTTATTATCGGGAAATAGATCCCAAGTAGCTTGATAATTAAAGAGGTCGCAGATGACTACTGAAGCACTTAATAAGTCTGACTTAATAGAGCGCATTGCATTAAAAAATCCGCATTTGGCCGAGCCTTTAGTGGAAGAAGCGGTTAAAATTATGATTGATCAAATGATAGAAGCTTTATCATCTGACAATCGTATCGAGATTCGCGGATTTGGTAGTTTTGCATTGCATCATCGTGAGCCACGCGTGGGTCGTAACCCTAAAACTGGTAAATCTGTAGAAGTGGCTGCAAAAGCAGTTCCGCACTTTAAGCCAGGTAAGGCCCTTCGGGATGCTGTAAACGAATCTGCAAATAAATAATTGTAAATATTTACGGGGTGTTCATGCGTTACGTTCTGGTCGTTCTTTTATTGGTGCTGTTTGGCTATTCATTGGCTTTGGTTTTGCAAAATGGTACCGAATTGTCCGTGGACTTGTTATTTACTCAAGTTCCTGCAATGCGTCTAGGATTATTGCTGCTCCTTACCCTATCTCTAGGCGTCGTGTTAGGCCTGTTATTGGGCGTTCAAATCTTCCGGGTTTTCCAGACCAATTGGGAAATCAAGCGATTACGTAAAGACATTGAACATCTGCGTAAGGAACAGTTGAATACAGCCAAGTTAATGGCCGCTGAAGCAGCAGCCCATACCCGGCATGAAAAAACTGTATTAGATATTACCAATGAAAATCAAAGCCCATTATAATGGGCTTATTTTTTGCCTATTTGAAGGGATAATCTCTTGAGTATCATTGTTGCACTAGATGCCAAAAGCCAATTTGATGCCTTAGCCATTGCAGAACAGCTAGATCCTGCCTTGTGTCGACTAAAAGTGGGCAAAGAGTTATTTACCCATGAAGGTCCAATCATTGTCAGAGCACTTCAAGACAAAGGTTTTGATGTATTTCTGGATCTGAAATTTCATGATATTCCAAATACGACTGCACAGGCAGTCTGCGCGGCAGCTGATTTGGGTGTATGGATGGTGAATGTACATGCATCTGGTGGCCGAAAAATGATGGAAACCTGTGTGGAGCGTTTACAAGCAGGCAACTATAAAACTCAACTCATTGCTGTGACAGTGCTGACTTCAATGGGTCGTGAAGACCTCAAAGATATTGGTCTGGATATTGAGCCAAATGAGCATGTCAAGCGTCTGGCTCAACTGACCAAAAACAGTGGCCTGGACGGGGTGGTGTGTTCAGCTCAAGAAGCAAAAATGTTACGTGAAACATTAGGCCAAGACTTTGCTTTGGTAACACCCGGTATTCGTCCTGAAGGCTCAAATGCCGATGATCAGAAGCGTATTGTGACACCCAAACAGGCGATGCTGGACGGCTCGACTCATTTGGTGATTGGCCGTCCTATTACCCAGTCTAAGAATATGCGTCAGACTTTAAAAGATATTTTGGCAACGCTTTAATATGGTTTGAATGACAAAAAGCCTTTCAGTCGAAAGGCTTTTTTTATACTGTTGCACTTGCCGCTTGAATCCGCCTATTGAAAAAAATGGTTATAAAATAAAAAGGAAAAATGATGACTTCATCTGAACCACAATTAGAAAAAGAACAGAATGACGTGATTCAAAATGTTCAACAGGCGGAACAGCTTAAGCAACAAGAACAGCAACAACAGCAGGCAAGCTCAGCAGATTGGACAGCAGGGATCGATGTGGTCAGTTTGGCATCTGATGCCATCAGCCTTGCTTCGGATGTTATTGAAACAGTAGGCGATGCCTTAAGTGATATTGATTTAAGTTTTTAGTCAGCCCTTCTTGCTTGTGCTTCGTTTTAAAATCCTGCTTTAGAACTTAGTCAGGAAGGAGAGTTCCTCTTTAGAAAAGAGAGATTTAGGGAGATTGAGAAAGCAATAAAGCAATTAAATCGCTGCCAGTACACTCACCATGACTGGTGCTAACAGTGACAAAATAAATCCACTGACCATAGCATGCGGAATAAAATCGTGACCGCAAGCCTGCTTAACCATCGGTAAAGTCACATCCATTGCAGTTGCACCTGCTGCGGAAATGGCAGATCTCGGGTATCTCCAGCCCATACAATACATCAGTAAGATGGCAAAAATTTCTCTAAACAGGTCATTCATTAGTGCAATGCTGCCGAGTTCTGCATTTCGAAGCTCGGTCACGACAACGCCTGACATTGAGTAAAATCCATAGCCTTGTGACAGCATGATCAAATCTTTCAGGCCAATCTGTGTGTTCCAGAATGAATACAGCATAACTGCGAATAATGAACCGAAGATACAACCGATCGGAACCAGAAGAATTTTGATATTTAACCAAGAACGATCCAGTGGCGAATAAGCCAGATCTAAACCAATGAAAAACATAAATACCAGTAACAAATGCCAGGTGCTAATGTGTAAGGACAGATCAAACAGACTCAAGCCAGCATGTAAAAAGTATCCGCCTGCGAGTGCCAAAAAAGCATAACTCATATTCACTAAGGATTTAATTACCAGATCAAGGGATACTCTGCCTGAACTGGGAAGAAAACCAGCCCACTTGAACAGCAAATAGCAAATAGCAAAAGCACCGAGTGATGTCAGAAAGGCAATGCTGATGGATGTACTCAGAATCTGTAGGGGATGCTGTAATTCATCCACAAGCTGTGAGAATTCAAAGGAAATCGCAATCAGTAACACATAGCTAAAATAAGGTAAGAGCTTGAAACAGATTTTAATCATCGATACTGGAATCCGTTTCGCCAAAGCAAAACCGAGTGCCAAACAGAGAAGAAGCTGAAAGATGAGCCAAAGCGATTGCATAAGTTTAATAGATTGAAAAAATTATCTTTAAATTATGCCATCGCTTGATGCTAGATGGTGAAAAGCTTTTAGCTAACTTTATTGAATAATCGATAATCTGCGGTATTGGGTTTCTTGGTTTTCAGCCAGTATTTCCAGGTATAAGTCGGCCATAGGGCAAAATTCTTGCCACCTTCCTGCTGATACCAGCTGACACAGCCAGATTGCCATACGGTCTGTTCAAACATATGTTGCACCTGCTGATTAAATGTATCTTGCGCCTGCTCTTTGACCATAATGGCATCGCTATGTGATTGATCGACCCGCTGCATGAGCTGCAAGATATAGTCAACTTGTGCCTCAATCATAAAAATCACAGAGTTGTGTGCCAATAGGGTATTTGGGCCCAGTAATTGAAACAGGTTTGGGAAACCTTTCATGCAAATTCCATAATAACTTTCAGCCCCCTGTTTCCAGACCTCATTGAGCTGTAGATTATCCAGCCCAGTACATTGAAAATTCTTCATATAGATGCGTGGATCGGTAATGAACCCGGTGCCATAAATCAGACAGTCAATTGGCCGCTCCTGACCATCTTGGGTAATGATGCTATTTTCAGTGAGTTCCTGAATCTTTTCAGTCACCAGTTCTACATTCCTGCGGTTAAAAGTCGGGAAATAGCTATTGGAAACCAGAATACGTTTACAACCCATGATGTAATCCGGAGTGAGTTTTTGAGCTAACTCAGGATCTTTAATCTGGTATTTGATGAACAGTTCTGCCAGTTTCTGGGTGTATTTCATGATGCCGGGTTTAACGATGGGGATGACCCGCGATTCATTTGACCAATATAAGCGGGCACGGTGCAGTTTTCGGAACCAGTCATATTTTTCAAATAGTGTCTTTTCGAGAGGGTGATAGACACGTTCATCGCGAGGAATGATCCAGGCTGCAGTACGTTGCATGACATAGAGTTGTTTGCATTGTGGGGCAATTTCCGGAACATATTGAATGGCGCTGCCACCTGTGCCAATCGATGCGACATTTTTGCCATTTAAATCATAAGCATGATCCCATTGTGCAGAATGAAAGACTTTCCCTTGAAACTTCTCAATACCGGGGATAGGTGGAATCTGGGGAATATGTAAAGGCCCTGAAGCAAATATGACAAATTGGGCTTCCAGGATACTTTGATCTTGTAACTGCAATTGCCACAGACAGCGCTCTGCCTGGTAATGCGCTGAAAGGACTTCAGTATTTAAGCGGCAGAAAGCACGTAGCTTATAATCGGTCACCAGATCCTGAATATAGGAAAATATCTCGGGTGCTTCGGCATAGCGTTTTGACCAGTTGCTTTTCGGCGCAAATGACAGGGAATATAAATGTGACTGCACATCACAGGCTGCGCCAGGGTACTGGTTGTCTCGCCAGGTTCCACCAAATTCATGGCCTTTTTCCAGCAGAATAAAATCATGGATGCCTTGCTGCTGTAAACGTATTGCCATGGCAATACCGCCAAAACCGGCGCCAATAATGGCGACTTTGGTAAAGGGTGGCGAGCGGGTGGCGCTTGTATTTTCCAGCATCATTGCATTCCTTGCTTATTTTAATAAGAGATTATTATCATCATTCACTGATAAAAGATTAGACCTAAAATTGATCTAAACGGCAATAGCAGTACACTTATTTTTATAGTACAACTAAGACTATCACATTGTATTTGTATGGTTATGAAACGTTCTGTTCTCAGTCTGATGTATTTGATTCAAGGGATGCGCAAGGCGGGCATAGACGTCGATCAGAAGCTGCAAAACATTGGACTGCGTGTCGATGCCTTTGATCCTGGCTCGATTATTCATCCGAGTCTGGAACATGATGTACTTAAGGTGGTAGGGCAGGAAATCGAAGCTGAGCAGGGATTATTGATTGGCCAGCATTATGCATTGGCAGGTTATGGTCCGTTGTTGATGTTACTGGTTACCAGTCCGACGGTACGTGATGCGCTGCATCAGGTGATCCGCTTTCAACAGTTGACGCATTTGACAGGACAATTGGGTTTGCAACAAAGCGAGCATCATAGCGCGTTGTGTTATCGACCGAAAAATCTGGAAGATGGTCTGGGTGTGTTGCTGGCACAGGCGGAGATTTCGGGAACTTTCAAGTTTATCCGTGATATCTACAAAATGATGGGCCTGTCCAAACCTGATTTACGGATCGAGTTACCATTTGCCCATCCGCAAGAGCCGAATACCTTAAAGGTCTATCATGATTATTATGGGACACAGGTTCAGTTCGATGCACCAAGTGCGGCATTCTGGTTTGATGAAGCAGTTCTGGATATTAAAATTCCGTCTGCGGATACGGTGACCTTTGCGCTGTATGAAGCCAAGTGTTTTGCTGAATTGCAACGTTTGCAACAGGATGAGCAGACACCGACAGTGGTGCAGCGCGTTCAGGATTATCTGGAAATACAAAGTGGTTTGATGCCGAGCATGGCCGAAACTGCGCAGGTGCTAAATATTCCGGAGCGAACCTTGCGGCATCAGTTACAGCAGTGTGATACCAGTTATAAACAGATTCGCGAAGACATTATTAAAGATAAGGCTTTGCGATTGATTGAATATAAACAGTATTCAATTGAAATGATTGCAGAGTTGTTGGGCTATTCCGAGCCGGCTGCTTTTAACCATGCCTTTAAACGCTGGTTTGGGCAAAGCCCTCGGCAATATGTGAAATAGCCTAAGCTTGTTTATGCCAAAGTGTTATAGTGTGTTGATTAAACTCCGCTATAATTAAATTGATCCCAAATAGTACGAAACTCTATGTCCGATTTTAATTCACAGCACAGCACCGCCTTTAGTCCGATTTCTCCTGCAGAACGTTATGCACAAGCAATATCTTCGGGACAGTTTATGCCTGATGATGCACAGGCAATGGCAGTACATGAACTGAATCGTGTCTGGCTGGAATTGATTCAGCGTTTTAAGGCCTCGAAAAAAGCCTTTCGCCGTTTTCGCCGTCAGACTTCTCCCAATGGCGTGTATATGTGGGGTGGTGTGGGTCGTGGCAAAACCTGGTTAATGGATCAGTTTTATGATTCGATTCCATTTCGCCGTAAAACCCGGATGCATTTTCACCACTTTATGCAGCATGTGCATCGTGAATTAAATAAGCTCTCTGGGCAGCGTAATCCGCTGGATCTGGTCGCGGATCAGATTTATAAAGACGCGGTGATTATCTGTTTCGATGAGTTCTTTGTATCCAATGTCACCGATGCCATGATTCTGAGTGATCTGTTCCAGAAACTATTTGAACGCGGGATTACTTTGGTTGCAACTTCGAACATTGCCCCAGATGGTTTGTATAAAAACGGGATTCATCGTGACCGTTTCCTGCCGACGATTGAACTGGTCAAGAAAAACTGTGTGGTGTTAAACGTCGATGCCGGCGTCGATTACCGTTTACGCGTATTAAAACAGGCGCAGTTATTCAAATTCCCATTAACCCATGATCATAAAAACTGGATTGCGCAACGTTTCAGTGCTTTGACTCAGACGCAAACCTGCTCTGAAGAGCCGATTATCATCAATAACCGTATTGTGGAAACTGTGTCACATACCGAAGATGTATTGTGGTGCGAGTTTTCTGAGCTGTGTCTAAAACCACGTAGCCCAGCTGACTTTATTGAAATTGCCAATATTTATAATACGGTTTTAGTCAGTAATGTGCCGCACCTGACCGATTTCCTCAATGATGGGACGCGCCGTTTTATTTATCTGGTCGATGAGTTCTATGACCGTGGTGTCAAACTGTTATTGACCTCGGAAGATAATATTATTGATATTTACCAAGGTGAAAAACTGGTCTTCGAAATTGAACGGACGCGTTCACGTTTACTGGAAATGCAGTCGGATGAATATCTGAATTCTGAACATCGTCAGATTCAGAAAACTATTTCAAGTGAGTAGGAAGCAGAATAAAAGCGCTGGTCATTGACCGGCGCTTTTTTATAAAAATAAGCAGGTAAATGATCGACAACTAGGGCCAAACATGGCTTAATCTTGATCTAAATATGATCGTGTATAACTAGAATGCATAATTTTTACTCGAAAATCTGAACTTAAGTCTAATTTCTACATTTCGAAAACTTTATACACTGTCATTAGGGTATTTAGCAGAATGATATCTCAATGCGGCTGAGCGACGTCTGATATGTTTATGAGGGTACTCATATTATGAAAAATGCTCAGTATTTAGCAATTTGATAATACTATTCAGCTAGATTTTAATCGGTATACTAGAATCTCTTGTATAAAAAGTAGCAATATCAGGAAAGACAATGACTGCACGTATTCAAAAAGGCAAGTTAGCGATTGCTAAAGAACTTTACGATTTTATCGAAAATGAAGCACTACCAGGTTCTGGTTTGGATAGTGAAACTTACTGGAAAAACTTTGAACAAGTCGTTGTTGATCTTAGCCCTAAAAATAAAGCACTTTTGGCTAAGCGTGATGACATTCAAGCGAAAATCGATGAATGGCACCGCAATAACACATTTGAATTACAAGCTTACAAAGCTTTCTTGACTGAAATTGGCTACTTGTTACCAGAAGTAGAAGATTTTCAAATCAGCACTGAAAATGTAGACGAAGAAATTGCCGTATTGGCCGGCCCACAGCTGGTGGTACCGGTACGTAATGCACGTTACTGCCTCAACGCAGCCAACGCACGTTGGGGTTCTCTCTACGATGCACTTTATGGTTTCGACGTGATCTCTGAAGAAGATGGCGCGGAAAAAGGCAAAGGCTATAACCCGAAACGTGGTGAGAAAGTTGTCGCATTTGCGAAAAACTTCCTTGACGAAACTTTCCCATTGGCACAAGGTTCGCACGCAGACGCAACTCAATATGCAGTTGATCGCAACGCACTGGTTGTAAAATTAAAAGATGGTTCTACAACGACTGTTGCGGATAGCGCTAAATTTGTTGGCTTCAATGGCGAAGCGTCAGCACCGACTGAAATCGTATTTAAAAATAACGGTCTGCACGTTATTGTGCAAATTGATGCAACGAGCCCGATTGGCCAGACTGATGCCGCTGGCGTAAAAGACGTAGTTCTTGAAGCTGCGGTTACCACCATTCAGGATTTGGAAGACTCGATTGCAGCGGTTGATGCTGAAGAAAAAGTGGAAGGCTACCGTAACTGGTTAGGTCTGATGAAAGGCACTTTAGAAGAGTCCATTCAGAAGAATGGTAAAACAGTTACCCGTACACTGAATGCAGACCGTACTTTCAAAAATGTGGAAGGTGGTGAAACCAAGGTTCATGGTCGTTCATTGATGTTGCTGCGTAATGTCGGTCATTTGATGACAAACCCTGCCATTCTGGTCGATGGTGCAGAGATTTTTGAGGGCATCATGGATGCCTTGATTACACCTTTGTTGTCTTTTGCCGACATCAAAGGTGAAAATACCATTAAGAACTCGCGTCAAGGTTCAATGTATATCGTTAAACCAAAAATGCATGGTCCTGAAGAAGTGGCATTTGCCGTTGAATTGTTTGAACGTGCGGAACAGGTACTGGGTTTGCCTGCAAAAACTTTAAAAATCGGGATTATGGATGAAGAGCGCCGTACTTCTGTAAACCTGAAGAACTGTATTGCACAAGCCAAAGACCGTACTATTTTCATCAATACAGGCTTCATGGACCGTACCGGTGACGAAATCCATACCTTTATGGAAGCAGGCCCATTCGTACGTAAAGGCGAAGTCAAAGGTCAGATCTGGTTCCCGGCTTATGAAAACCGTAATGTGATGATCGGTCTGCAAGCAGGTTTACGTGGCAAAGCGCAAATCGGTAAAGGCATGTGGCCAAAACCAGACATGTTGCTCGACATGTATAAAACCAAAACTGAACATCCGGAAGCAGGTGCGAGCTGTGCATGGGTGCCATCACCAACAGGTGCGGTAATTCACGCGATTCACTATCATCAGATTAATGTTGCGGATCGTCAGCAAGAGTTATTGGCAACTGAAGCCTTGTCACTAGATGACTTGTTAACGCCACCATTAGCAACAGACACTAACTGGTCTGAAGAAGAGAAAACCAAAGAACTTGAAAATAACTGTCAGGGGATCTTGGGCTATGTAGTTCGCTGGGTAGACTTAGGTGTAGGTTGTTCTAAAGTACTCGACATCAACGATGTCGGTTTAATGGAAGACCGTGCGACTTTACGTATCTCTTCGCAGCACGTGGCGAACTGGTTGCGTCATGGTGTGGTAAGCCATGAGCAAGTAGAAGAAGTGATGCAGCGTATGGCGAAAATTGTAGATCAGCAAAATGCCAATGATCCGTTGTATACGCCAATGTCTGCAGACTTTGCCAACAATATTGCATTCCAGGCAGCGTCTGACCTGATCTTTAAAGGTGGTGAACAGCCATCAGGTTATACCGAGCCACTTTTACATGCAGCACGTTTAAAGTTAAAAGGTTATACAGGTGACTAATCCCGTCTAACTTAAAAAAGCCTCTTCGGAGGCTTTTTTATTGTCTAATGGTAAGCGGCTGTCTTTCTGACTAGAAATTTTTCAGCTGAACTCTTAAAGTGGAGCAAAGCTTGCGAGGAACAATAAAATGATGACGGTATATCAGGACTTAGACCAGCAGTTTATTCATGGTCAGTGGCAACATGGAACTTCAACCAAAATCATAAAAAATATCAATCCTTTTACCCAAACCGAAATTATGAGTCTTGCAGCTGCCAGCTCTGTCGATGTAGACAGTGCGTATACGGCAGCAGAACAGGCTTTGCAACAGGGTGTTTTGAATTCCATTGGAGTCCGTAAAACAGTATTGCAAAATTTAATTAATATTATTCAGCAGCGCCGTGCAGAAATCATTGACTGGCTGATTATTGAATCAGGCAGTACGCGCATTAAAGCCGGCCTTGAAATGGATGCTGCCTTGGGGATTATTCAGGAAAGTCTGGCATTTCCAGATCAGCTGAAAACTGAACAGCTCGAAAGCAAAGATCCAGTACGGAAAAGTTTGGTCTTGCGTAAACCTTTAGGCGTGATTGCAGTCATCAGTCCATGGAACTTTCCATTTCATCTGTCCTTGCGTTCAGTGGCGACAGCGATTGCCTGTGGCAATACGGTTGTCTTGAAACCAGCCAGTGATACGCCGGTGACTGGCGGTACATTAATCGGGAAATTATTTGAAGAAGCCGGTTTGCCTCCAGGTGCATTGAATATTGTTGCCGGTGCTGGCAGTGAAATCGGGGATTATTTTGTCGAGCATTCAGTGCCGAAAATGATTTCATTTACCGGCTCGACTGAAGTGGGGAAAAGTGTCGGCAGTAAAGCTCTGGCCAGTTCCAGAATCAAACGTTTGGCATTGGAACTGGGCGGCAATGCACCCTTGGTGATTCTGGATGATGCCGACCTTGATCTGGCGGTTGAACTGACCTTGATGGGGCGTTTTATGCATCAGGGACAAATTTGCATGAGTACCAATCGGGTCATTGTCGATGCATCTATTCATGATGCTTATGTGGATAAGCTTCTGGATCGGGTCAAAATGATTCCAGTGGGCGATCCGAATCTGGAAGATACCATCATCGGGCCGATCATTAATCGGAGTCAGGTCAAAAAGCATCAACAGATCATTCAGACAGGCAGCGAGCAGGGCGCACAGCTGGTATATGAGGGCGGAATTGAAGGAAATCTGGTCTATCCGCATATTTTCATTAACGTCGCAGCCGATTCTGATTTAGCACAACAAGAAAGCTTCGGTCCGATTTTACCGATCTTAAAAGCACGTGATGAGGCCCATGCTTTAAATCTGGCCAATGCAACAGAGTTCGGTTTGTCCAGTGCAGTCTGTACATCAAATATCGAACGCGGCAGCGCTTTTGCGGCACAACTGGATATTGGCATGACCCATATTAACGGGATCAGTGTTGCAGATCAGTCTAATGCCCCCTTTGGCGGCGAGAAAAACTCAGGACTCGGACGTTTTAATGGTCGCTGGATTTTTGAGGAATTTACCCGGACACACTGGTTGACTATACCGAATTCATGATACTCAAATCTATATCAATATTACAGGTTTGGCTCAGACATCAGGTTATAATCGAGTGGTCGAATGATTTACATTAATCCGCCATGTGTGCCAACTTTAAACCTTTAAGCTTAGAACAATTGCATAATCTGGGATTGCCCGAAATTCCTTTTGAATATCCGGAAGAGGTCTATCCCAATTATGCTACACCGCTGTTATTTCATTCAGCTCAAGGACTGGAATGGCGGTCGGTAAATTTTGGCCTGATTCCAAAATGGGCAGAAGATAAAAGTATAGCTACCAAGACCTATAACGCCAGAAATGAAACTTTATTGCAAAAGCCAACCTTTACTGAAGCCACTGCCAAATGTCATTTTGGGGTCATTCCTGTTGCCGAGTTTTATGAGTCCAAATATTTTGACAATAAACCACAGCGTTGGGGTATAAGACGTCAAGATGGTCAGGCGACTTTTATTGCGGCAGTATATGAGATTACACGAGTACAAGGGGAAATTGTACGATCTGCCAGCATGATTACGATGGATGCCATTGACCATCCGATGATGAAAGAATTTCATGAGCCTGGAAATATCAAACGTTCGGTGATCGTAATTCCGCATGAGCGACTACAAGAATGGCTGACACTGAGTCATCCGGATATTCGGAGTTTTGTACACGGCTTTCTGGAAGAAGAGTTTGAATGTTCACATGTCCCCAAAGAAAAAATCAAAAAAGCCAGCCCACAACTGAACTTTTTTGATTCTTAGAAAGCTCCGGTGAATTATTTATTATTGAAAGTATGCCAATTCGCCAGCGTCTATTTAAAAATAAAAAGTAGGGCTTTTAACGAGCCAGGTTTTTAAAAATATGACGTAAACTTTCCATGGTTTTTTCAATTTGCAAAGGCGTCAAGCCTTCAAATGACTGCTCTAGTACTATATTGGTCAGATCATTGATCTTATGTGTCATTTGCATGCCTTTTTCGGTCAAAAATACCCGGGTAATTCGTGCATCATCTTCACATGAATAAGTCTCAACCAGACCCTCATCTTTTAAGCGATAAACAATTTTAGTGGTGGTCGACATTTTAGATACGACCATCTCTGATAAGTCGGATACACTCGCATGCGGTTTGGATTTTAAGGCAAGAAGGATACGGCGGCGCGAATTGTCGACACCATATTTTTTAAGTGCGTGATCGACATTAAGTACATATTGAGCATGAACCTGAGTAACCCAATAATAGGGAAAGTTTTCTAAATTAAATTCTTCCGTACACGGTAAAAATTTTGCATATTTCTTAGTCATGAAATGTTCCTTGTATTTATTTTTCTAGGGCCCGTCCATTTTATGAAAAAGTTTATGCATGTTTCAACCTTTATTTTAAAAATGTTAAAGAGATTGCACTTTTTAGTTTTTCTTAATAGCCCCAGAAGTCGAGCAGTTCTGCATATGCGCTGATTCAGGACAGAGAATGGCCATTTTAAATCGGATGAAAGGCAATAATATTTTGTGTAAAATTAATACTTAATTGTATATTTCTGAGGCGGAATCATTTTCCGCAATGGTTTGTCATTCGACAGCATGATTCGCTTATCGGCCAAAATGCAATCACTCTGATTTTAATCAACCAGACAATTTTGCTGATGGATCTATGCAGTTATGCGGAGGAATTTCCCCATCAAAAAATTCAAGCCCTATTTTAACTGATTGCTTTTTTAATCAGTATATATTTGATGGCTGAATTTTTAGTTCACTTTAAAAGTGGTTGAGCTAATGAATGGTAATTACTGCATATTTTTAATTAAAGTAAAATAATTTGTGAAGAAAAAATTAAGTTTAATGCATTTTATACACACTGATTAATGAAAAAAGTCTAAGGAAAATCATAATCATGTAATTTTTTTATAAATTAATACATTACAAAATACTCAGTTTATGCATAATGGAATGGTCTTAAGTTACATAGGTTAAATTTAATGGATCCCTCGCCGTGCGTTGATCTTCCATCTCTATTTCTAGCTTACTCGAACGGGGTAGTTCTCTAATGGAATTTTTATTAGATCCCGGAATTTGGGTAGGTTTAATTACTCTTATTATTCTTGAAATCGTTTTAGGTATTGATAACCTAGTATTTATTGCCATTCTGGCTGAAAAACTTCCTCCTGAACAACGTGATAAAGCTCGTGTCATCGGTCTTTCACTCGCATTATTGATGCGTCTGGGCCTGTTGTTTGCCATTGCTTGGCTGGTCACTTTGACTCAGCCGTTGATCACCCTGTTTGACTGGACCTTCTCCGGTCGGGACTTGATCTTGTTATTTGGTGGCTTGTTCTTGGTGTATAAGGCCGTCACAGAGTTACATGAAAAGATAGAAGGTAAGCCTGAAGTCAAATTGACCACTAAGGTGGTTTATGCAAGTTTCACTGCTGTTGTTGCCCAAATTGTTGTTTTAGATGCTGTATTTTCTTTAGATTCAGTGATTACTGCAATTGGTATGGTCGACAATATTTACGTCATGATGGCTGCAATGATTGTTGCGATGGGTGTAATGCTACTGGCATCGAAACCATTGACCAGTTTTGTAAACCGTCATCCAACTGTGGTGATTCTGTGTCTAAGCTTCCTACTTTTGATTGGTATCAGTCTGATTGCAGAAGGTTTTGGTTTCCATATTCCAAAAGGCTATATCTATTCAGGTATTGGTGTCGCGATCTTGATCGAAGCGTTCAACCAGTTCGGCCAGCGTAATGCAGCAAAGCATGAATCTAAGATTCCTTTGCGTCATCGTACGGCTGATTCTATTTTGAAGTTAATGGGCGGCAAGCTGGAAACCACTGATACTGACAAAAATGAAGCTCAAGAAGCCTTTGCAGATGAAGAACGTTACATGATTGGCGGGGTATTGACCCTTGCAGAGCGTTCAGTCGCTTCGATCATGACACCGCGCAGTCAGATTTCATGGGTCGATCTAGAGGATAGCCCGGAACAGATCCGTGAAAGAATTCTATCTGTTCCCCACAGCCTGTTTCCGGTATGTCGTGGCAGCCTGGATAAGGTGATTAGCATCGTACGTGCCAAGGAATTACTGGATGTGCTGGAAGAACCGGAAGAGTTAAAAGCCCTGATCAAACGCCATCGTCCAATTTATATCTTTGAAAAGATGAAAGTTATTGATGCGATCAATACTTTGCGTACATCTAAAGGCTCTTTGGTCTTGGTGAGCGACGAGTTTGGTAATGTACAGGGTTTGATCTCACCACTAGATGTATTTGAAGCCATTGCCGGTGAGTTCCCAGATGCAGACGAACAACTTGATTTGGTCAGAATTGACGATTCCCACTGGATCGCTTCAGGTATGCTGGATCTGTATCAGCTTGAGCTTGAACTCGGCATGATTGATCTGATTGATGAAGATGCTGGTTATATCAGTGTTGCGGGTCTGATTCTGGATAAAACCAACAGTGTGGTCGAAGTCGGTACTGAATTGGATTATCAAGGTGTACAGTTCAAAGTCACTGAAATTGAAAGCAATCGTATCAAATCAGTCAGTATTCATTACGCGGCTTAAACACTTGCTTTCTTCAAATCTTGAAGGTCAGTTGCTCTAGTGGCAGCTGACTTTTTTTAATGCATCTTTTCTCAATTGTCCTTATTAAAACAAAGTGAGGTCATTGTTCAGACAGATTTTTTATCATTCGATGCAGACTATCACTCAAGTTGGATATTGAGCTGAATGGCTTGATATTGCACTAGAGTTTTAAGTCTAAAAGCCAGATTCGTAATGCAGCATAAGCAGAATCACATACTGGATATTGATCAATAGAGCCTGTTAATTAAAGCTTAAAAGTAACATTCAAATCCTGCTGAATAATTAAATTATAATTCACATGATTTCAGCTGGGATCATGTGAAAACAGATCAAACAAAAGTTTGATTCCTTTGGTGGAAATCGGTAGTTAAGTTACATTAAGTTATATGAAGCCTACTCAGTTAACCACCGATCATGCTCAAAATAGTTTCAGCGTAGGATTCAGAAGCAACCTATCTCTTCAGAAATTAGTAGAAGATGTGAGCGATGTACAGCTAAAAGTGGGGTGTCAGGTCTATGCAAACCTGCAAACACCCCTTAAAGCTGCTAGCAAACTAAACTGCTCCCGGCAAAATTTGAAAGTTGGCGTATTGTCGAATGCTTTCAGTATTAAGTTGATGGACTTCATCCAGAAAAGCCACATTAAAACGGCCAAGCTGTGGCGCACGTTCAAAAGCCCGTTGACCTGCAATTGCAAAATGCACATGTGCAGCGAGTGCCGCGATTGCGGGAGAACTTACAGCACTATAGGCTGCAATCAGTGCACCAAGTGCACAACCGGTGGCCGTGACTCGCGGTTGTAAATATGATCCGCCTGATACCTGTATTACCGGATAATCTCTGGAAATGATGTAATCAGATTCGCCGGAAATCGCGACACAGTCACAATGCGCCAATAAGCTTTGTGCCTGTAAATAAACATCGGCACTATTGATGGTGCTGTCCACACCTTTGGATTCGATCCGCTTGCCAGCCAAAGCACCAATTTCAGAGGCATTGCCCCGTAAAATTGTCGGATGGGAATTGAGCAACTGATCTACCGTATTCGAGCGCCAATGCAGTACCGTTCCATAACCAACCGGATCCAGTACCCATGGTTTTTTCAGACGATGTGCCGTTTCCGCAGCAATGTGCATGGCCTGTACTTGTTCGGTGGTCGGCGTACCCAGGTTGAGATTGATCGCAGCTGCAATTTTGGCAAAGCTTTCGGCCTCAAAAGGATTATCGATCATGGCGGGGGAAGCATTGGCAGCCAGCACCACATTGGCCACATAATTACTGGCCACGGCATTGGTCATGATATGCACCAATGGCTGATGTTGCTGTAACTTTAACCATGCCTCGCAGATTTGATCCAGAAGCGTGTGCTGTAGTGCTTGCGTAGAAGTATTCATAATGATCATCTGTCAAAAAGTAATCTAAGTCGTATCTTCGCTCAGCGGGTAAAATAATGGTCCTGATGCTTACAGCTACGGCAGAACAGGCTGACATAGTCACTGGCATCATAATCCACCGAAAGCTCCTGTGAACCGCAGTGCATACAACGTTTCTGCGAATAAAATTTCAGGCGCGGTTCAATTTTATGCCATGAGCGCCAGACCGGCTGAAAGAAAATATTCTCATCATAACCCAGGAAGCGATAAAACAGGATTTCACTCATCTTGCTGAAGGCCAGTTGTGGCGGGCGTGGCAGGGTAGAGGTTTCCCATTTTTCCGTGACAGAACGTTCCCGATACTGTTGTAAGGTTTTTTTCAGCAGATTGGTATTAATAAAATTTTCATTGCGTGGCTTAAGCGCTTTTTGCTTATATAGATATTCCAGTGCGGTCTGTACCAGATAATAAATCTGTCCCACTGCCAAGACATCTAAAAGGCGATAGCAAAAGGTCTGAAAGCTCTGATTTCCGGCAATCTGCACATTCCAGCTACGACAGTAAAATTGCGCAAACTGAATGATCTCCTCATATAGCAGACAATACAGGGCATCTTTGACTTCATCTGCACTTTTAAAGGGCACACCTTGACTCAGGTTCTGATAAAACCAGTTGCGTAGTTGCTGGGTAATGCTGAACAGGCTCGGTTCAGAATAGCCATCCAGACGTACATTAATATAATAGTGCTGATTTTCCTGTTGCACATCTTTGGGAATTAAAATCTGTTCTCTGAGCATATTTTTGACCAGACCATGTTGAAACAGATAGTTCGGACTGATGGAAAAATAGCGAATTTGATGCCAGTCGATATATTCGCGGTGCTGGCTATATTCCTGTACTTGTTCATCTAAAATCGAAAGTAAAAACAGTTTATTGATAAAACTGAGCTGATTGAGCTCAGGAACCGGCCGGTCCTGTTTTTTATGATAGAGACGATTTTCCTGTAAACGGACTTCCTTGAGCATGCGTTTACGTTGGGCCAGACACTGTGCGCAATAACAATTATTTTTTTGATCCGGATGAAGCTGATGCTGGCAATGGCTGCATTCATGGTAACTCATCTCCTGATCATACTGTTCCGCCTCAATCCAATACATCGATGCCTTACATAGCGGGCAGTGGGTGCTTTCATCAAGCTGTTTTTGCAGAACACTGAATACCATGGGCGCGAGCAACTTTAGAATGGACGGGCATTTGATTATACACCGCTGATGCGAGGCAAATGTAGTTGACTGATGCTATTTTACGTCAGCAAAAAATACACGCGCACATGAAAAGAGCTACCGAAGTAGCTCTGATCTTAAAAACATGAAATGACGGGTTTTAGACTGGGCATGGTAAGGTTTCATCTTGCTGTCCGCGATGTTTGGCGTGAATTAAGGCTTGAACTTTTTTAGATGGAACTTTCTTGGTACCGAGAGCATCGTAACTGTTGAGAATAGCAGTCACTTCATATGCCTGAAGGGGAATACCTTCACAGCTCATCAAGAGTGCAATGACTTTATGGTCAATATTGGCCTGATCCAGTGTTTGCAGGGTTTTGATATTTTCCATTCGTACAATATGTTTTTTTAAGTACATGGCTCGCCTCATGGTTATCATTATTCTTTAATTTTAAGTGCGGGGAAATACAGCTTAACTCTAGCAAGAAGTGTGCTTATTTTTTAATCTGTATTTGTGAAGTGTAATTTGGATATCAATATATACCTTTAAATCAAAGATTTATAAAAATGTAAGAAATTATGATTCTGGCTGTTTATTTGGCATAGATATTTCTTAAGCTTAATCGAATGCTGCGCAATTAGGCAAAATGCATTGAAAGTGGTGCGTACAATGCCCATATTAGAGCAAACAATACAAATGCACAGACAGCGTTTAAAACTTGGCGTATGATTTTGACATGAACAATGTCGAACAAGATAAAGATTAGGACAGGACATGAATATTGCGGCAAACTCGGTGATCGAAGCGGATCAAACCATTTATTTAAAAGACTACCAAAAACCCTCCTTTATCGTCGATTCTATCGAGCTGAATATTCAGGTCTATGCGGATCATACGCTGGTCAGCAGCAAACTGCAGATGCAGCGTCAAACTGCCGGTGATCTGGTCTTGCTCGGACGAGATCTGGAACTGCAATCGATTCAGTTAAATGGTCAACAACTCAATGCCAGTGATTACAACCTGGATGCTGAGCAACTGCTGATTGCCAATACACCTGATCAGGTATTGCTTGAAATCGTGGTGAAAATTCATCCGGAAAGCAATACTATGCTGGAAGGTCTGTATCAGGCCAGTTCAGATCTGTTTGTAACCCAAAATGAGCCAGAAGGTTTCCGTAAAATTACCTTCTATCCAGATCGTCCGGATGTGTTGTCGGTCTTTACCACGCGTGTCGAAGCAGACAAGAAATATCCTGTTTTACTTGCCAATGGTAACCTGCTGGAAACCGGGGAAGTCGATGCCAACCGTCATTACGCCATCTGGCAGGACCCGACCAAAAAGCCAAGTTATCTCTTTGCCTGTGTCATTGGTGATCTGGCGGTGATGAAAGATTCCTATGTTACGTCAGAAGGCCGCAATGTGGCACTGGAAATCTATGCAGAAGAAAAAGATATTCCAAAATGCAAGATTGCCATGGAAGCGCTTAAACATTCCATGCGTTGGGATGAAGAGCATTATGGCCTGCCATATGACCTTGACAATTACATGATCGTGGCCACCAGTGCATTTAATATGGGTGCCATGGAAAACAAAGGTCTGAATATCTTCAATACCTCATGTGTGCTCGCCGATGAAGAATTTACCACTGATGCTGCGATCATGCGGGTACAGTCGGTGATTGCCCATGAATATTTTCATAACTGGACTGGTAACCGGATTACCTGCCGTGACTGGTTCCAGCTCTGCTTGAAAGAAGGCTTGACCGTGTTCCGTGACCAGTCTTTCTCGGAAGATTTACAGTCGGCTGCGGTACAGCGTATTGATGATGTGGCGGTTCTGAAGGCACATCAGTTCCCGGAAGATTCTGGCCCGCTATCCCATCCACCACGCCCGGATCATTTTGTCGAAATTAACAACTTCTATACCGCAACCGTGTATGAAAAAGGGGCGGAAATTAACCGCATGATGGCGACCTTGCTGGGCAAGGACAAATTCCGCCAAGGTACCGATGAGTATTTCCGCCGTCATGATGGTCAGGCGGTAACGGTGGAAGACTGGGTGGCCGCGCTCACCGCAGGTTCAGGGGTGGATCTATCCAACTTCCTGACCTGGTATAACCAGCCGGGTACACCGAAACTTGAAGTAAAAGCCGAATATGATATTGAAATGCAAACTTATCGTCTTAGCTTGAAGCAAAGCCTGAAAACCCATGCCAAATATCCGAATCTGAAAGCGGTACCTATTCCAGTGGCTTTGGCGCTGTTTGATGCCGAAACCGGTGAGCAGTTAAAGTTGAACTCTGAAGCACTCTTTGAAAATGGCGTGAAAGATGGGGTGTATCTGTTTGATCAGGAACAAGCCACGATTGAATTTAGCGGCATAAGCAGCAAACCGGTGGTGTCCTTGTTGCGTAATTTTTCTGCGCCAGTCAATCTGGACTTTGACTATTCAGAACAAGAATTGGCCTTCCTGCTGCAATATGAGACCAATGGTTTTAACCAGTGGCAAGCCACTCAAACGTTATTAGAGCGTATCTTGCTAGATGATCAGCCTGCGGATATTTATATCGCGGCGATGTTGAATACCTTGCCGGGTGTGATTGAAAAAGATCCGCTGTTGGCATCACGTCTGTTTGATGTACCGTCTGAAGGTTATTTGGGCAGCCGTATTGATCAGGACTATAATCCGGTTCTGATTCAGGAAAAGCGTGAGGCTTTGCTGCATACGCTGGCACGTGCCTTTGGTGAAACAGCCAAAGAGACGTATCTTGATCTGGATCCTGATCTGCAATCTGAATTCTCGCAAGCGATGGGTGTACGTGCTTTAAGAAACATCATGTTGACGATGATCGCCCGTCAGGGAGATGCATCTGCCTTTGATTTGGCTTATGAGCAATATCACACAGGTAATATGTCTGAACGTTTGGGCGCCCTGAAAGTTCTGGTCTGGAACGATGCACCACAAGCAGAAGAAGCTTTGGCAGACTTTTATAGCCGCTTTGAAGACGAAGCTCTGTCTTTAGATCAATGGTTTATGGTGCAGGCAGCGCATCCAAAAGCAACCGATGCAACCATTGCCTATCTGACCCAGCATCCTGATTATGATCTGGCTGTACCAAACCGGATCCGTGCTGTGAGCGGCGGTCTGAATGCCAATCCGGTGAATACCTGGAGCTTTGGTGTGCAGCATTTTATTGGTCTGGCGAAATATCTAGATCAGAAAAACCCAATTGTGGGCTCACGTCTGCTGCAAGTATTGTCACGCTGGTACACCCTTGCTGAGCCGCAACGCAGTGAAGTCAAGGCGCAACTTGAAGTATTGAAGCCACTGGTCAAATCTAAAAATGTGTCTGAGACATTAAATAGTATGCTAAGTATATAAAATTCAGTCTCTATCAAAAAACCGGATCATCAAGATCCGGTTTTTTATCTGTTTTGATTTTAAATGGCCGGTTTAGATACATTTGAAATACGCTGATGCACTATGTGGCAACCAAAGCGTGTACAGTATTGCTATACGGACAAGAGTACTGATTTATTAAGCTGTAAGCAGGGTAAAAGGATCTTAGAGATCCACTTACTGGAGGTCATTTAAGATATGTTAGTGAAAATTGAAGATGGTTTTTATTTAAATAGCCAGCATATTATTGCCGTACATGTCAGCAAGAATCCTGAAAATGGCTTACTTGAAATCTCGATTCAATATACACCTCATTCTGTTCAGCAGGTCGGGGAATACAAGAAAGTATTTCAAAGCCAGCTTGATGCAGAAATCTTCTTGAGTGAGCTGAATCAAAAGCTTCGCTAAAAGCCTGCTCAGCTCAGGCTTTCATCAATACCTGTTATTGTCTGACCACCAGTACTGGAATATCAGAAAGTGCCAGCACATTTTGCGCCACACTGCCCAGCATGAGTTTTTGCAAACCTTTACGGCCATGTGAACCCATAATAATGACATCAGTCGGTGATTCATTTGCAGCCTGTAAGATTCCTTCTGAAGGTGCCATACCATGCAGGATTTTTGTCGTGACCTGTATGCCTTCACGAACAAAGCTCTGTTTCAGGTCATTTAAGCGATCAAGCGCATTTTGTTCTGCATGCATAAAGTAATCTGTGACTGCTGGAGCAACTTTATAAAAATCTACGCCCTTAAAAGGGTCAACCGCAATGACACTGAGTAAGGTGACATGGCTATGAAATACTTTAGCCAGTTCGAGGGCATGTTCTGCAGCAGCATAGGAAATCGAGGACTCATCGAGTGCTACGAGAAGATGATCATAATTATTCATGGTGCTTCCTGATATTTATTATTGCAGTAAGGAGAATAGGGTTTGGGTGGGTGAATCTCCATAACGTACGGTTTGGTTTGAAATCAAATATAGAAAACCGGGTAATGCGCACCTTGAAGATGCGCAAAGCTTTGATTATTTTTTCACGATCAGAACCGGAATTTCACTGGCACCTAAAACATCCTGTGCAAAGCTGCCCAGAATCATTTTCTGGAAGCCTTTACGGCCATGAGAACCCATAACAATCAGGTCTGCTTTTACTTCATCAGCAGTTTTGGCAATGTGTTCGGCATTGACCAGACCTGTGACGATCCGTGACTGAGCTTCAATACCTTCAGTCGCTGCAATCGCAGTGGCTTCTTTCAGGGCATTTTTGGCATTAGCATGCGCCTGTACAAAATATTCCTTCATGATAGATGAGCTGTAATAGAAATCAGCTTCAGTAAAAGGATCTTCTGCAATCAGGCTGATCAGGGAAAGCTGGCCACCAAATGCTTTGGCAATTTTTGCAGCATGTCGTACTGCGGAAAAAGAAATTTCTGAGCCGTCTACCGGAACTAAAATATGCTGATAGGCCATGATTTTTTTACTCCAAATGTTTATTGTTCGCTTCTGATTCATTGATAGCACAGTGACTCTACAGGTGCAATTGCAAAACCTAAAAAAATGAAAAAACTCATTAAATTACAACTATTATTCACATAAAACTGTAAAGAAATGGGCAAATAAATCCGAGCAAAAAACTGGGGATTTTCACCTCTGCTGCCAGAACGAACTGGATTAAGTTTTTGGTTTTTGAGCATTTCAGTTAAACTGCCTGCGCTTGATTTTTATCAATATAGGGAAATTGAAATTGTGAGATATATCGCGGTAAATCTTGTGCTGGTCAGCTCGATGATGTTAGCGGGCTGTCAGAATACCGTACAAAATAGCAGGCTAATTGCCAGTGCCTTCAATATGACCACGGGCCTACAACAAAAAGTGATGGATCGTTATGCTCCTGAAACTGTTCGGGTACAGAACAATATCGTGTACCAGCCGCTACAGGATTTAAGCTTCGATCTATATCAACCGCAGAATATTCAGAATCTAGGCCCGAGACCGACCATTGTCTGGATTCATGGCGGTGGCTGGATTTCAGGTTCCAAGGCACATGCCCGCGGCTATTTTAAGCTATTGGCGGCGCAAGGCTATAACGTGATTTCTGTACAATATCAGTTTGCGCCGCAGGTGACTTATCCGAGTCAACTTCAGCAAATTAATCAGGCGTTGGCATTTATCAACACGCATGCCGAGAACTACTACATTGATGCAGCACAACTGTATTTAGCCGGAGATTCTGCCGGTGCCAATCTGGCCAGTCATTATGCCGCATTGTTGACCAATCCAGAGTTTTCACAACAATCCAATTTCAGTCCAAATATTCAACCAATGCAGCTCAAAGGCTTGATTTTGCATTGTGGTATTTATGATCTACAGGCCTTTGTGCAAAAAGCACCGGATGAAATCAAAATGGTCGAATGGGGCGTTTATAATCTGGTACAGGCTTATACGGGCGACCAGAAAGATGATGTCGAATTTTTAAAGCAGATTTCCCCGATCCAGCATATTTCAAATGCTTATCCGCCGGTGTTCATCAGTGGCGGTAATAAAGACTTTCTGACCGATACTCAGTCCTTGCCTTTTGTAGAGACACTCAAGGCCCGGAATATTGCAGTGACCGAGGTATTTTATCCGGAATCTAAGGCCTGGCTGATTCATGAATACCAGTTTTTTATGGGCAAAAAAGAGAGTCAGCAAACCTTTATTCGCACCCTTGATTTTCTGCACCAGCATTCACTGTAAAATAAGCATTATTTAAAGTTTAATTTTCTATTTTAATTGGCTTGTTATTCAAAGCATGAACACTGAAATTTTGGAGATGGAAAAATGAATCCTGTATCGTGGGCCTACCTGTTACTGGCACTGGCGATTGTCGCCGAAGTCACAGGCTCTACATTTTTAGTAAAATCTGAAGGCTTTAGCAAGTTATGGCCGTCTTTGGCAGTCGTGGTTTTATTCTGTATTGCATTTTATTTATTGTCGCAAGTGATTAAAGTCATTCCATTGGGAATCGCTTATGCCATCTGGGCCGGTGTGGGAATTATTCTGACTGCAATTGTGGGCTATGTACTTTTCAAGCAGACGCTCGATGTGCCTGCACTTATTGGCATTGCACTGATTATTTCCGGTGTACTCGTCATCAACCTTTTTTCCCAGACCGCAGGACATTCGTAAAAGGCAGACATGATCGCTGCGCTTATTTGTCATTCTATTCTAATGATCAGTTATCAATTTTAAGTGACTTGAGGCTTGAGCTTAAATAGAAAATAAACCATTAATCCCAGTAATAGGCCCCAAAAGGCTGAACCAATCCCGAAAAACTGAATATTGGATGCGCTGAATAAAAAGGTCATCAGTGCCGCTTCACGTTCATGGCCTTGCTGAAAAGCCAGCGCGATGTTATGCCCAATGGTGCCGAATAAGGCAATTCCGGCCAGAATAGTAATCAGGATTGCTGGAAATGCCATCAGGACACTGGTCAAGGTCGCTGCAAATAGTCCCATCAAAATATAAAACAGCCCACAACTCATGCCTGCAATATAGCGTTTCTGTGGGTCGGGATGAGCTTGAGTATCCAGACTCACTGCCGCACTGATCGCAGCAAGATTGACACTAAAGCAGCCAAAAGGTGCCAGTATCGCCTGACTTATACCGGTCCAGCCTAAAATACCGTTTACCTTGGGTGGATAGCCATAGCTTTTAATTACTGCCAGTCCGGGTAGATATTGCGAAGCCAGATTGATCACCAACAGTGGTAAAGCCAGCCCTAGAACAGCTTGTAGACTAAATTCAGGTTGGATCCAGACCGGCTGGGCCATACTCCAGTTTAAACTCGGGATTGTAAAATCGATAAAGAAAGGGCAGAGCGCAATTGCGGTAAATACGGTAATCACGATGCTATAGCGTGTGCTGATTTTTTTTGAGATCAGATAAATGGCCAGGACACTGAGTACAAATTTCCAGGACTGTTGCAGGCTACCAAATACTGAAATACCAAATTTTAGCAATACTCCAGCCAGCATGGCACTGGTTAAACTTTGTGGAATAAAATGAAAAATACGCTCAAAAATTCCTAAGAATCCCAGCGCAGCAGTCAACAGTCCACAAATCAGAAACGCACCAATCGCTTCACCGAGGCTGTAATGACCCGCAGACGCAATGATCAAAGCCAGTCCCGCCGTTGACCAGGCAGTAGAAACAGGATACTGATATTTCCAGGACAGCCACAGACCAGAGATACCTATGCCGATTCCCAGTGCCCATAACCAGGAACTGATTTGTGTCGCATTGGCGCCTAAGCTTTGTGCAGCTTCAATCACCAGTACCGCAGAAACACTAATGCCAATCAGGCAGGTAATCAGGCCGGCAATGACCGCAGTAAGAGACAGATCTTGTAATAGTTTTGGCATCGTCCATGACACAATTTTAAAAAGCGTTTAAATCATACGCTTTTCACGTATTTAGACAATATCTGTTTCAAGCTTTTATAAGGTAGAGCTGGCTAGCTTCATCCCAAAACCACAGAATAAAATGCCGACTATGGCCACACAACTGGCTGTCAGTTTGTAATGCTGGTTGAAATAGGAGGCCAGTTTTACCCCTGAGAAAATCAGAATGGACAGATAGGTCATGCTAATCAATTGCAAGATTAAAGCCAACAGAATGAAAGTCAATGCTGGATAAGGATAGCGAGGATCGACAAATTGCACAAAAAATGACAGATAAAACAGAATCGCTTTTGGATTTAAAATACTGATGGTCAATGCAGTACGAAATGGCTGAATAGACGAAGCTTTAGCATCAGCCGCATTCATCTGCGGAATCGTCACTTTTTCTGTTGGACGAATGGTTTTATAGGCGGCAATTAATAACTTCATCCCCAGATAACTCAGGTAGATGGCGCCGATAATCTTCAAAGTAATAAACAGGATTGGAAAAGCATGCAATAAAGATGCAGCCCCCAAAGCAGTACATAAAATCAGAATCATGTCACCGGTATACACTCCCAGAGCACCTAAATAACCTGTCTTGATACCAAAACGTGAGGCAATGGACATGACATAAAGGGAATTGGGGCCGGGCAAGAGCACAATTAAGGTGGTACCAATGATAAAGGTACTGAGATCTGTAATACCAAACACGAAGAATTCGCACAAGAAAAAGCCGATGCGGCATTATAGCAACATCGGCTGGTAAAATTTCTAAGATTTTAGCTTAGCTTTCAACGGGATTGAGAAAGGTTTGACCTAATAGCGCAGCCAGTTGCTCACGCGCTTTGATGAAACCCTGAATACCGCCTTGTAACAGTTCACTGGCCATTTGATCCTGCTTCAGCTGTTCCAGAAATGCTGCCTGACTGATCGGACTCAGTTCACCCTGCACAGTAATAGCTGTCGCTGAAAGTTGCGGCTGAACTTTACGTTGATCATGGTTCAGTTCTGCCAGTAGATTTGGTGCAACGGTAAGAAGGTCACAACCGCTCAAGCCCAAGACCTGATCGATACTGCGGAAGCTGGCGCCCATAATTTCGGTTTGAATGCCATGGGCTTTATAAAACTCATAAATACTTTTAACCGATAACACGCCAGGATCTTTTTCGATTGGATAAGCATCCACACCTTCAGCCTTCTTGTACCAGTCCAGAATCCGGCCAACAAAAGGTGAAATTAAAGTAACTTTGGCATCAGCGCAGGCATGGGCCTGATGCTGGCCAAATAACAGGGTCAGGTTGGTATGAATGCCTTCTTCTTCTAAGGTTCTTGCGGCCTGAATGCCTTCCCAGGTTGATGCAATCTTGATCAGGATGCGATCGGAGTCAATCCCATACTGCGCATATAGTGCCAGTAACTCTTTGGCTTTTGCGATGGTGGCAGCAGTATCAAAAGACAGGGACGCATCGACTTCAGTCGAAACACGCCCTTCAATTAATTTCAAGATTTCAACGCCGAATTTGACGGTCAAAATATCAATGGTACGTTCAATTAGGGCATCATCCGCATAGCCTTCCTGCTGCGCCTGCTGATAGGCCGCTTCAATCAGGGCCTTGTTCTCAACTTGACTGGCCGCTGCTGTAATCAGTGATGGATTGGTGGTTGCATCCAGAGGACGAAATTTTTCAATTGCGCTCAAGTCACTGCTATCCGCCACAATTGTGGTCAAGTTTTTTAATTGGTCTAATGCGGTTAATGTCATTACGATCTAGTTCTATGGTTATTGCTTATGCATACTTTTATATCATAAACCCTGTATTTACCAA
Source organism: Acinetobacter sp. F-1 (assembly GCF_022869025.1). Lineage (NCBI taxonomy): Bacteria > Pseudomonadati > Pseudomonadota > Gammaproteobacteria > Moraxellales > Moraxellaceae > Acinetobacter > Acinetobacter sp. F-1. The sequence continues at coordinate 85,299 of NZ_JAJKFX010000005.1, forward strand.
GTAGACTGAAGTGGTGTTTCTGTGATTATTTGCTACTTTTACGCTGATTTCGCAGATGATTAATCAAAAAATGAGCAGCTGTGCCCAAGTTGCTTTCCCGACTCCAGACCAGATCGATAAAATATTCAAACTTTGGGGTGAAATCGAGCAGATTCAGCACTTGCAGATTTTGCTGTAAATTCGGCTGTTTTTTTAGCATTTCCTGCGGGAGAACACCCCAACCCAAACCCTGTTGAATCATGCTACAGGCAGAATGATGATTGTCAGTGCGCCAGTAATGACGGGAATATAATAATTCAGGTTTAATATTACGGTCACGGCTCGCCACCACAATTTGACGGCTATTTAGAATTTGTTCAAAGCTGACCTGATCGTATTGACTCAGTACATGCTGCTTGGCTGCGACAGGAATCAAGACTTCACGCTTTAATTCCACAAACTGTTCACGTGCATCGAGTTGTTCCCGCTCAAACATTAATGCCAGTTGTGCGCTACCATCCAAGAGCATCTGTTGCGCATCTTCCTGAGGTGCACCAAAGACATTAATCTGAAGCTCGGGAAATTGCTGTTCCACCAGAACGACATAATCAGTCCAGCGCGTATGCAGTAATTCAGAAACGATGACGATATTCAGTTCAGACTCCAGGCCTGAACTTAGGGCAAGCGCATGCTGTTTCCACTGATTCATTTCGATTAACAGCTGTTCTGTTCTTTCATACAGTGTCTGTGCCTGCTCCGTTGGCACAGGTTCACGCCCAATACGCTGGAACAGTTGCAGATTCAGATCAATTTCTAAATTCGCAATTGACATGCTAATGGCAGAGGGAACTTTTCCCAATTTTCGTGCAGCTGCAGAGAATGAACCGGTTTCCATCACAGTTTTAAATACAGTGAGTTGTTCCTGATTAATATTCATGTAATCTTATCTATCAATTTTATTGAAATATTCTAACTCGATTAATCAGTTTAAAGAACATAATATGCGCGATTATTGATAAAAAACCGAGTAATGAAAATGTTGATTTCCAAAAGACGACTTGTGCATGCGCTTAGCTATGAAGTCATCCTGTTGGTGATCATTGCGATAGCTTTGAGTCTTATTTTTAATATGCCGCTAGAAGTCACAGGTGCACTGGGAATTGTGATGGCCGTGACCTCTGTCATCTGGAATATGCTGTTTAATCATTATGTCGAAAAATTTGAAGCGAAACGTCAACTGAAACGAACGATTCGAGTGCGTATTTTACATGCGATTGGCTTTGAAGGTGGTTTAATGCTCGCCACCATTCCAATGGTGGCCTATGCGATGAACATGGGACTATGGCAGGCGATTGTGCTCGATTTTAGCCTGACCTTGTGTATTCTGGTATATACCTTTATTTTTCAGTGGTGTTATGATTCGATAGAAGAAATGCTTGGATATCAGCCTGAGCATCGAAAAATATAATAAGAAAAGCATAGAAAAAAATAAAGCACAGCTAATGTTACTTGTGCTTTATGTGGGGAATCTAGTAAACAGCAGTATTTCTTTGACACATAGCACACTTATTCGACTTTGTATTCATCTTAAACCCCTTTATAAGAGCAGAAGTTTTTATGCATTTGCATCTAAGGGGAATTATGAAGTTAAAATATAGCTTGTTGAGTTTAAGCATTGCCTTACTCATGACTGCTTGTGGCGGCGGTGGTGGTGAGAATGACAGCCATGCATCTAAGCCTGGGTCAGGTACGGTTGGCTCTAATCCATCAACAGGAAATAATGCTCAATTTACCAAAATTTCAGAATTTAAAGTCTTGGATGTGGGTTCGGAACTTACTGCTCAAGATTTCGGTTTAAGTACATGGAATCCTACAGCCCTGGTACGAACTGGTGATGTATTGTATATCGCCAATAGCCAATCAGAATCAAAAATTTTACGTTATGATTTAAAACAAAAACGTGCGCTGAGTGCAATTGACCCATTAAAAATTGAAGGCTTAGCAAAAAAATGGGACAGTCTTGCAGATATCGAAATCCATGCAGAACGCTTATATGTGGCCAGTTATGGTTCTAACCGTGTCGATATTCTAGATATTTCACAGCCTCAACCGAGCTTTGTGATGGCGCTAGGAACTGGCGTTTGGTGGGGCGATACAGTGAACCATGCTTTAGTTCACAGTAATGCTGTTACCGCAGATGACCGCTATATCTATGTCCCCGATATCGAAGGTCGTATTAATGTCTGGCGTCAAAGCGATGCTATTGCACAAAACCATTTAAAAGCGAAAAAGTTTGCTCGGCTCAGTCTTCCTGATTGTGGTCGTAACTGTAATGCACGTATGGAAGTCATGCGAGATCATCTGTATACCAGCCTTCCAAACGGTAAAACTTATGTGCATGACATTAACCAAATTCGTGAAAATGACACTCACATTGCACCTATTTTGACAGAGTCAAATCTTGCGACCCTTTTGCACCGTCATGATGACGGTACTGTGTATACCGCAAGGAATGATGGTTCGATAGCAACATATCCTACTCAGGAATTTGGCTTAAAATCAATTCTGCCAAAGCACAATATCGACCAATTCAAAAAATATATCCTGAAAGGGCAAGCTGAAAGCAGTCATATCGAAAGAGCAGGTGATGTTGCGGTGTATGGCCAACAGTTGATTCATTTGTCTAATCAAAGGGTTAAGCTCTTGCCAATGGTCACATTACAGCAAAATAAGACCAAACAGCTGAGTTCTGCATTATTGTTGACTGAATCTAAAGCACAAAGTCAAACACTTGTATTGCAAGATGGTGAATCTTGGGAGGCGCTGACCAATAGTGCTGAACGTCATGTGTATATGAATCGGATTTTATCGGCAGAGCTGAGTAGCAACGCTTTAACGCTTAAAAGTTATAGCGCTGTTCCTGTTCGAAATTTACAAATTCGCGCCAAAATCCGTCATTCAGATGATTGGGTTATACTTGCAGATTTAGATGAGCTTACGCCATTTTCCACTGCAAAATTTAATATTAAATTGAATGATCAATCCCGCTTGCAGATGGCAGTGGTTCAATTCAGTTGGCAGGTTTAAGTCAGACCACGCTGATACCAAGTGATATTTTCGATTTACATGTGACTTCTGAAACAGACGAGCATGTGAAAAAGCTCAATAAAATTCAGGCAAAATGGAAAATCTATTTTGGTAAATATGACGAACCAGGCAAATGGTGTCGAGTAACGCCTGTCTATGCGCGTGAATGGGTCATCATGATGACGAACTTAGCATACATGCTCAGTACCCCTGAATTTGAAAACCTCTGGTTTAATCATAAAGCAGTGATGGGCCATGATTTCTTTGGTAATGCAGGTCAAGTCGATGGGCCACACGGTATTTATATGCCTGAAGACTATGTTCGTATCTACAAAGAGATTTTAAATCGTAACGAGATTAATCTTGGTATTACCAATATGGGTGGTGGTCTTGGTGGCGGTACCGTGCTGGGTGTCGATACTTGGCTATTCTATGGTCACTATCGTTTATCAGGTTTTCGTATTATTGCGCATGAATTCGGACATCATTGGGGGGGACATAATAGCGCATGGGCGATGTCATCACATGGCTTCGAGCCGATGGTGGATTGGTTGAACTTCTACTTCCAGCGCCGTCCTGGTTCACTGCCTTATATGGATCCAAATGTTAACGCATTCCACCTCACTCCCGATGCAGCGCTGTGCCAGGGGGTTAATCAAAACATTGTGAGGGGTGTAGCATCAACAGCACCTTGGAATAAAGTTGACGAATACTTTAAAAATAATCCAATGCCAATACAGTAGGTAAAAGGTATAAAAAAGCTCCTCAATCGAGGAGCTTTTTTGAATCAAGGTAGCAGCTTATTTTTCAATAATCGCTGTAACACCCTGACCACCGGCAGCACAGATCGATACCAGTACACGACCTGAACCTTTTTGAGCAATCAGTTTGGCTGCCGTCGCAATAATACGACCACCAGTTGCTGCAAAGGGATGACCGGCTGCAAGTGATGAGCCTTTCACGTTCAGTTTTACACGGTCAATTGAACCGAGTGGCGCATCCAGACCTAAACGCTCTTTACAGAATGCTGGATCTTCCCATGCCTTTAAAGTAGACAGCACTTGAGAAGCAAATGCTTCATGAATTTCATAATAGTCGAAGTCCTGAAGTTTTAGGCCCGCACGTTCCAGCATGCGAGGAACAGCATAAGCAGGTGCCATCAATAAACCTTCTTTCTTCTCGACGAAATCAACTGCTGCAGTTTCCTGAAAAGTCAGATAAGCCAAAACTTCATGACCATTGGCTTTTGCCCATTCTTCAGACGCTAGCAGAACGCAAGAAGCACCATCTGTCAGTGGGGTAGAGTTACCCGCAGTCATGGTACGCGCATCGCCCTTACCAAACGCAGGTTTAAGCTTCGCCAGTTTCTCGACTGAAGAATCAGCACGCAGGTTATTGTCACGCTCTAAACCCAGGAATGGCGTGATCAGATCATCAAAGAAACCTTCTTCATAAGCTGCTGCCATTTTCTGGTGTGAAGATGCAGCAAGTTCATCTTGCGCTTCACGGGAAATACCCCATTCCAGTGTGGTAATCGCCTGATGATCACCCATAGACAAGCCAGTACGTGGCTCACCATTTTTAGGTGCGTCCATCAATTCTTTGACATTAATTTTGGTCAAGGCTTTTAAACGGTCTTTGGCAGTTTTGGCAATGTTCAATTCAAGCAGCGCTTTACGCAAGCCGTCACCCAATGCAATGGGCGCATCAGAGGTGGTATCTACACCACCGGCGATTCCTACTTCAATTTGGCCCAGTGCAATCTTGTTTGCCACTAAAAATGCAGCTTGTAAACCCGTACCACACGCCTGCTGGATATCATAAGCTGGGGTTTCTGGTGCCAGTGCCGTATCCAGAACACATTCACGAGTCAGGTTAAAGTCACGGCTATGCTTCAGGACAGCACCTGCAACCACTTCACCGACACGTTGACCTTGCAGATTAAAGCGCTCTACCAGACCATTTAATGCTGCGGTCAGCATGTCCGAGTTAGAGGCAGTAAAATAGGCACCATTCGAACGTGCAAATGGAATACGGTTGCCACCAAGAATAGCAACGCGGCGAACTGTGTTTTGGCTCATATTATTATCCTGTTGAACAGAAGGCTGTGTTTTTGAAACTGAATCTGTTTGAGTTGATGTCGTCTGACTGCTACTGCTCGCTGTACGACGGGTACGCGGAGTTTTAGCCGGACTTTTAGCTGCAGCAGCGGCTGTATCCGTGTTTTTAGTGCTACGCTTAGCACGCGTTGATGATTTTGACACAGCTGGAGATGCGGAATTCTCGACTGCTGGATTTTCTTGAGTTGTTTTGCTCATAAGGCTTTTCCAAGCAAATTGATCGTCTTCTTGTGGCTTACATTAGCATAGATGAGTATATGCTGTATTGACTACAATGACATTGCAGACTGCGCTCAGGTCAAGTCATCTGCCAGATATCTCAAGTATGATTGGGTAGAATCTGGTAGATCTATTGCAATATAAGTATCTGGCATTATATTGAAGTTAAAGGATAACTTTAGATCGATCAAAAATTAATTTGTATGAGAGATAATAAACATGACTGATCAGTACCAAAATTTCGCAAAATCTCCTATTGGTAAATTTGTCATTAAAAATCTGGGCCTGCCATCCCCAATTTCCCTAGACCGTTTCGAGTCTGCAACGCCAGTGGTAAAAGGCGCTGTGTTATTCGGTGCTGCACCTGCGAGTGTATTGACCGGTTCTATTGCTCAGGTGCTGGCAAATATTCATGCCAATAGCTATGCAGGCAATAATGCGGAACTGCAACAGGCAGCGGCGAAATCGGGTCTGAACCTGAATGCATTTAATACTGGCGATAAAGAATCCAAGTTTAAAGTGGTTATTTTTGATGCTTCTGGTATTGAAAATTCAGAGCAGTTGAAATCACTTTATGAATTCTTTAATCCGATTGCGCGTCAGATTCAAAGTTCTGGTCGTGTGGTCGTGATCGGCACAACACCTGAATCTGCAAAATCTGTGAGTCAGGCCATTGCACAACGTGCGCTCGAAGGTTTTGTCAAATCTGTGGGCAAAGAATTTAAAAAGGGTATTGCAGCCAACCTGATTTATGTCGATGCAGGTGCCGAAGCCAATCTTGAGTCTGTGCTACGTTTTGCAATTTCTCCACGCTCTGCCTATGTGTCTGGTCAGGTTATTCGTGTATCGGCAGCAGCACAAGTAGACTTGGACTGGAGTAAGCCACTGGCAGGAAAAACGGCAGTAGTAACTGGAGCAAGCCGTGGTATTGGTGAGGCGATTGCTCATGTGCTGGCACGTGATGGCGCACATGTGATTTGTCTGGATGTCCCACAACAGCAGGCAGATCTGGATCGTGTCGCTGGTGAAATTGGCGGCTCTACACTAGCGATTGACATTACTGCAGCCGATGCGGGTGAGAAAATCAAACAGGCGGCAGCGGCGCAGGGTGGTCTGGATATTATCGTGCATAATGCCGGGATTACCCGCGACAAGACTTTGGCCAATATGAAGCCTGAGCTTTGGGATCTGGTCATTAACATCAACCTGTCAGCAATTGAACGCGTCAATGATTACTTGCTCTGCAACGATGGTCTAAATGCAAATGGTCGCATTATCTGTGTATCTTCTATTTCAGGTATTGCAGGTAATCTGGGTCAAACCAACTATGCAGCCTCTAAAGCAGGTGTAATTGGTGTGGTGAAATTCACAGCACCGACATTAAAAAATGGTATAACCATTAATGCTGTGGCACCGGGTTTTATTGAAACGCAAATGACAGCAGCAATTCCATTTGCCATCCGTGAAGCTGGACGCCGTATGAATTCCATGAGTCAGGGTGGTCATCCTGTTGATGTGGCAGAAGCGATTGCGATGTTTGCCTCGACTGCCTCTTCAGGTTTGAATGGCAATGTGGTGCGTGTGTGTGGTCAGAGCCTGTTAGGGGCTTAATTTAGAATCCCCCTAAATCCTTCTTTGCAAAAGAGGGGACTACTCCTCCCTTTGTTAAAGGGAGGTTGGGAGGGATTTATTTAAAAAGATATTCTTCCTTCTTTTAAAAAGAAGGACGTCATAAAGATAAATATTCCAAAGGTTCAGTATGAATACTCGCCATTTTAGTCAACTTCCAAAACCTTATTTAGCCTATCCAAAAGTGATTCAGGGCTTGATTTTTAAAAAGCCAAAAGCTGAAAAAGTTCTACCGCAAGTTGAATATGTGGTGGATTCATTCAAGGTCGATCAAAAGCATCTGAAAGCCTATAATGAAGTTTGTGGTTTTAAAAATAATGGCTATATTCCAGCCATTTATCTAACAGTTCTTTCACAAAGCCTGCAAATGCATATGATGACGGCTGAAGCTTTTCCTTTTCCGGTTCTCGGTCTGGTGCATATCCGCAATCAGGTCAAACAGTATCGTAAAATCGGAGTCAATGAATCTCTCACATTGTCTTGCAAGTTTGGTGAATTGCAGCCGCATGATAAAGGTGTACAGTTTGATTTCATCACCACAGTAAAAGTCGGTGATGAAGTGGTGGTGGAAGCCTTGACCACTTATCTGTCCCGTCAAAAGAGTAAAGGCAAAGCTGCAGCCAAAATCGTCGAAAACAAGACACCCGATTATGAGCTGAATGCTGAATGGGAAATTCTAGAAAATACGGGTCGCCGTTATGCCATGACATCCGGCGACTTTAACCTGATTCATATTCATGCCCTAATGGCTAAGGCATTCGGATTTAAACAGGCGATTGCGCATGGTATGTGGACCAAGGCTAAAGCTTTGTCCAGCCTGGCATTGCCCGATGCCTATGAAGCAGATGTCTGGTTTAAACTGCCCTTATATCTGCCTTCCAAAGTGCAATTCTTAACCGCGAAAGCAGCTAATGATACGGAAATCCTGATTCGTAATAGCAAAAATCAGAAGCCGCATGTCACAGGAACTGTGACCGCAATTTAAAGTACGATAAAAGCCTGAACCTGATTTAGGCTTTTTTGTTTTTAAGAAATCAATATTCTATGGATAGAATGATGCAGCCACTCAAAGATTATTTATTTGCGGATACAGCCCATTACCAAGGAACGGTAAATGAAAATTTCCGTGACCTTGCCCGTCAGTTTAGTCGCCTACAGCATGCTCGCACAGAGCAGGGTGGTGCGGCACTTGTTGTCTATTTTCAGGGACAAAAAGTCGTCGATATTTATACCGGGAAAAAATCGGAATCTGAGGCTTGGCAAACCGATACCATGTCGCTGTGTTATTCGACGGGCAAAGGTGTGCTGGCGACACTGGCACATATTCTGGCCAGTCAGGGCCTGGTTGATTATGACCAGCCTGTTGCAGAATATTGGCCTGAATTTGCGCAAAACGGTAAAGAAAATATTACTCTGGCGCATATGCTGAGTCATCAAAGCGGATTGTTTGATATCCGTAATATCATTGCCGACGCCACTGAAATGGCCGACTGGCCGCAGATGCTAGACCGAATTGCCGCGGCTGAACCACGTTTTCAAGTTGCAACAGATGCGGCCTATCAACCGCTGACCTTTGGCTGGCAGGTCGGTGGTGCATTAGAAAAAGCGACAGCTAAAACTTTAACTGAACTGATGCAGGCATATCTGGTTCAGCCTTTGATGTTGAATGGTGCTTATTTCAGTGTGCCGACCAATGAATTAGCTCGGGTAGCACTGCCGATTTTTAAAGCTAAAGCAGCCAAGTCTCAATCGCAGCCTGCGAAAAAAACAGGATCAAGAAAACCGAATCTGATGGAGCGGGCTTTGATTTGGAGTGGACAAGATCCGCAGGATTTTCAGGATGCGATGATTCCCAAAGGAATGAGGAATTTCAGTTTCTTTAGTGAGCAAGGCCTGCAAGCAATCATTCCATCCGCCAATGGAGTATTTACCGCAGAGAGTCTGGCAAAAATTTATGCCATGCTGGCCAACCGCGGCGAATGGCAAGGACAGCAATTGATCTCGCCTGAAGTTTTTCAGCGTCTCAGTCAGATTCAATGCAAAAAACGCGATCGAGTCATGCCTTTGCCGATGCACTGGCGATTGGGTTATCATCGGGTGCTTACTTTAGGTAAAGCTTCGCAAGGTTTTGGTCATATGGGCTTTAATGGTTCGGGAGCCTGGTGTGACCCTGAGCGCAATTTAAGTTTTGCCTATACCCATAATTTCCCGACAGGTTCATTGACCGGAGATTATCGTCTGTGGGGTTTGACACAGGAAACCTTACGCTGTGCTGATGCCGTCCTGACTGGACGTAAAGGTTGGCGCTAAATATCCCTGATTGGGGAGTTTAGTAAAGTCCTTAAAATATGTTATTTTGGCGTGACTCCCAGTCTGTGGTATGAAGTGATGAAAAAAGTGCTGATGATTCCTCTGGTCGCAAGCAGTGCCTTGTTTGGCTGCCAGGATCAAAACCAATCGACGGCAAATACTGCTATTGAGGCTAAAGCTCAGATTCCTGCCTGGGTCGGGAATTATCAGGGCACCACACCCTGTATGGGATGTTTTTCAAGTTGTGACGATTGTCCGGGTATGGCTGTTGCTTTGAGCTTGCATGATGATCGGACTTTTACGTTATCACGTGAAAGCTTGAGTGGGCATAACCCGATTGAAACCATTACTGGGCCGATTCGTTTTCAGGATGATACGCAACAAAAGATTGAACTGCTGAATGTCGATACCCGCAATCTGGTTTATGTGGATCTGAAAAAGCAGGTTCTGGAAATTCGTGAAGATCAAACAGGCAAACGCTACCAGATGCAAAGTGACTTTATCCTGTTTGAATCGGTCTGATTTTAAGAAAATATATGTTTTATATCCCTTTTTCAATGATTTTGATCAAGGGATTTTTATTGTTTATAAACCGGCATTCATTTCACTATTTACTAAAAAAACAGTATGCTTAGACCTGTAAAAAGGAGCATACATGTATCAAGTACTTGCGCGAAAATACCGTCCTCGTAATTTTAATGAATTGGTGGGGCAAAACCATGTTTCACGTGCTTTAACCAGCGCGCTCGAACGTGGCCGTTTGCACCATGCCTATTTGTTTACAGGAACGCGTGGTGTCGGAAAAACCACGATTGCACGTATTTTGGCGAAGTGCTTGAACTGTGAGACCGGTATCACCTCGACACCGTGTGAAGTCTGTGCGACTTGTAGCGCCGTCAACGAAGGACGCTTTATCGATTTGATCGAAATCGATGCGGCCTCACGCACCAAGGTTGAAGATACTCGCGAGCTGCTCGACAATGTGCCTTATGCACCGACTCAAGGTCGTTTTAAAGTTTACCTGATTGATGAAGTGCACATGCTGTCCACGCATTCTTTCAATGCTTTATTAAAGACTCTGGAAGAGCCACCTGCGCACGTCAAGTTCCTGTTTGCTACGACCGACCCACAAAAGCTGCCAATTACAGTAATTTCACGCTGTTTGCAGTTTACTTTGCGCCCATTGGCTGTTGATGAAATTACCGAGCATCTGGCCCAGATTTTAGGCCAAGAAAGTATTCAGTCGGATCAGGATGCCATCTGGCAAATTGCCGAATCTGCTCAAGGTTCTTTGCGTGATGCCTTGTCTCTGACCGATCAGGCGATTGCCTATGGTCAGGGTGCGATTCAGCATCAGGATGTCAAAGACATGCTGGGCTTGATTGACCGGACCATTATTTATGATCTGATTCTGGCGATTCACCAGAACCAGAAAGCACAGGTCAGTCAGTTGTTGCTGCAATTCCGTCAGCAGGCTTTGGATGTGTCACTGGTTTTAGATCAGTTAATTTCGACTTTGCATGAACTGGCTTTATTACAATATCTGCCAGATTTAAGTCTGAAATATAGTGCTGAAATCAATCAAAAGATTATGCAATTATCCGGTTTGATTTCGGCGCAGGATTTGCAACTGTATTATCAAGTCGCATGTAAAGGACGCGCTGATTTACAGTTGGCGGTGACTCAGGAACAAGGTTTTGAGATGACGGTGCTACGCTTATTGGCATTCCGTCCCTTACAGCCAAGCGAGGTTCCAGTCGTTCATGAAGCCGCAACTCAACCAATAGCAGCTTCTCCTACACGTCTACAACAGCCCATTCAGACACAATTGCAGTCTGAAACAGTCACAGCAAAAACATTTGAAGCGGAACCGACCTTCGATGATTTCTCTCTGGACGATGAGACGGATGAGGAAGCTTATACGCCATCAATGCCTGAACCATCTTCAGATGATTTTCTCCATGAAGAAAAGTCCACTAATGATCATGCACCTGAGCCTGTTCAACAGGGAGTAATTCAGACAGCGATTGAGGAAGTACAGTCTAGTGATCAGATCGTTTTTGATCCAAATGACGACAAAGGCCTGTTTGGTTTTGATGAAATCGAGAGTAGCGTAGAAGCACCGGCGACAAGCAGCAGCTCGGATGATTTCCTGCTTGAAGAGTTTATTCCTGTAGATGCTGTTACTCATGTCGAAGCAGCACAAGAAATATCTGCTGATGAGGAATTTAGTCTTGCCTCACCGGAATTGGAACTTTCACAGGAAACGATTGCTCAGCCTGTGATTGAAGAAGTCGCTCCGATTCAGACTGCGCTACCGGATGACATTTCCCAAGATTTAAATACGCAGAATCTGATGCCACAGGATATTTTAAAAATCCCTGAGCAAATGTTAGAGGGTGAGTGGAGCGTCGAAAAATGGGAATACTGGTTCCGTAACAGCCAGCTTTCTCCAGCAGTGCAGGAACTGGCACAGTATGGTGTCATGAGCGGACAGATTAATGGTCAATCCGTTTTTCATATCCCTGAGCAATACCAGCAACTTTTGACACAACTGCAACATACTCTGGAAGCTGCTTTACAACAGCAGTGGCCGCAAACTCATTTCCAGGTGAAATTTGAAAGTGTGGACCAGCTAACACCCTATACCATGCAGCATCAGCGGAAGGCTCGTGCCTTTAAACGCGCTGAAGAGCTGTTACAGGCTGAACCTGCGGTACGTGACCTGTTGCAGCAGTTCGATGGTGAATTGCAAAATATTCAGCTGAAATAGACTGGATTTTAAGGCACAACAAATCGAGATAAGGCATCCCGCATTTCGGCTGAAATCGGGGTGCTTTTTCGTGTCTCACGATCGACAAATACATGAACAAAATTACCCTGAGCTGCAGCTGTATCCGAATTGCGTTTAAAAATGGCCAGATCGTAGCTCAGTGATGAATTTCCCATGCTTTCAATGGCCACGCCCACTTCAATAATTTCCGGATAAGACAGTTCCTGATTAAACTGGCAGTTGGAGCTGACCACCAGCCCAATCATCGGAGAGTATTTCGGATCAAAGGCCGCTTCCTGAATCAGCAGGGCATTGGCTGCGGTGTCAAAATAACTGTAATAAGTCACATTGTTGACGTGGCCATACAGGTCATTGTCTGCCCAGCGGGTCTGAATGGGCAAGAAAAAGGCATAGTGTTCGCGTTGTTTGATCGTGGCTTTCATCAGGATTCGCTCTCAGCTAGACAAGGCTTAGTGTGGAAATAGATTTAGGCATAAATCGCCTGGTAAATCTGGTAAGCGTCATCCAACTTGAGTTCGCGTGGATTGTTCTGCAACAGCCGGCTTTGTTGCATGGCATCTTCTGCCATAACCATCAACATCTGTTCTGGTACATTTAACTGCTTTAATTTTAAGGTTAAGCCGCTCTGTATCAGATGATTATTAAAATGATCAATAAACAGATCGGTCAGTCCATCATGACAACCTTTACTGTGGGGATCTAACCAGGTCATCAATTCGGCATAGAGCTGTTTGGCTACAGGTGCATTAAATTTTAAGACTTCGGTCAGCACCAAAGCATTGCTATGTCCATGCGACAGATGAAAATGCCCACCGAGTGGATAAGCCAGCGCATGCACGGCGGCAACCGGTGCGTTGGCAAAGGCTTGTCCGGCCAGCATGGAACCGACCAGCATATTTTGACGGGCATCTAGATCATGACCATCTTGCAGAACACGTTGCAAATTGGCATTCAATAATCTTAAAGCCTGTTTGGCCAGCATATCCGAATAAGGATTTTTCTTGTGTTTTGAGGTATAGGCTTCAATGGCATGTACCATGGCATCGATTCCGGTGGCAGCGGTAATCTGTGCCGGCAAATTCCGAGTGAAAGTCGCATCCAGAATAGCAATATCGGCATAGAGAATAGGCGCGACAATGCCGCTTTTGGTGGTTTCACCTGTAGTAACAATCGAAATTGGTGTGACTTCGGAGCCCGTTCCGGCTGTGGTGGGAACCAGAATTAGAGCTAAACGTGGCCCGGTGGCATTATCGACGCCATACAGATCGGAAAGCGTCTGATGCTGCTCAGGATGCGCCAAAATCGCAATCAGCTTGGCCACATCCATCGAGCTGCCACCACCAAAGCCTAGCACCACATCAATCTTTTCCTGCTTTGCAAAAGCTGCTGCTTCAAGCACTACGTTATCGGGCGGGTCAGCCTGAACATCTGAGTAAATCACATAATCCAGACCGGCAGATTCAATAATATCCAGAATCGGCAGATGTAATTGCTGCTTCAGCATACCCGGGTCAGTCACCAGTAGAAGACGTTGATAACGGCCATTTTTTAGAATTTTAAATAATTCCTGAATCGTGCCTAGTCCGGCAATGATATTGGGGACGGTTTGAAACTGAAAACGATTCATGGCGATATCCTTGATTTTTTTATTGCAAATACGAGATTATTCTATGGTTGTGAGATAGGAATCAGTATATAAATAACTTAACATAAGAATCCTTAAAATAAAGTAGCTCTGAGGTTGTTTATGTCATCCAGAACGCCATACAAGGTGTTATGTGTTTGTTTGGGGAATATTTGCCGTTCTCCCACGGCAGAAGTGGTACTCAGACATTATTGTGATGAACAGCAACTGAATATCGTGGTCGATTCTGCTGGAACCAGTAATTATCATCCCGGCAAGGCTCCGGACTTGCGTAGCCAAAAGCACGCGCTGAAACGTGGTTACGATCTTTCTGGCTTGCGGGCGCGTCAGCTGATTCCGCATGATTTTATTGATTATGATCTGATTCTGGCGATGGATTTGGAGAATTTATCCAATATCCAAAACATACAGCGTCTAGCCGAAACCGAGTTTGGTCATGTACGTGCAAAAGTGGCACTGATGAGTGAGCATGACCAGATCTATCCGAAACAGGCCTTGCCAGATCCTTATTATGGCGAAGCGGATGGTTTTGAACGGGTGCTCGATCAGTGCGAGTCCAGCAGCCGGGCATGGGTTGAAATTTTTAAACAGAATGTACACAAGGTTTAAGCGATGCAGATTCAAACTCAGGTTCAACTTAAACCCTTTAATACCTTAAATCTAGAAGCAGTGGCTTCCCACTATGCCCATATCCAGTCGACTGCTGATTTGCTGGCGGCACTGGATTTTGCTGAACAGCAGCACCTCAATGTGCTGATCCTGTCAGGCGGCAGCAATATGTTATTGCCGGAGCAGATTGATGCACTGGTTTTGCATATCGATATTCAGGGTATCGAAATTCTGGATGCTGATGATCAGTTTCAATATTTACGCGTTGGTGGTGGGCAGGGCTGGCATGAGTTTGTACTCTGGACCACGGCACAGGGTTTCTATGGCTTGCAGAATCTGGCCTTGATTCCCGGACGTGTGGGGGCTTCTCCGGTACAGAATATTGGTGCGTATGGCGTTGAAGTTGGCGAGTTTATTGCGTCTGTCGAAGTCTATGACCGTCAGTTAAAACAGTTTGCTTCGATTGGCGCTGCTGATTGCCAGTTTGCCTATAGACATAGTATTTTTAAAGATGATCCAAACCGGTATGTGATTACACATGTGACTTTTAAATTACTGAAACAGCCAGATCTGAAACTCAACTACGGTGATCTGAAGACAGCAGTGGGTGATAAGCTGACAGCGGAAAACTTGCAGCAACAGGTCATTCAGATCCGTCAAAGCAAATTGCCTGATCCGCAGGAATTTCCCAATGTGGGCAGTTTTTTTAAAAATCCGCTGGTCGATCAGGCGGTCTTTGACCAAATTGCAGCATCTTTCCCGAATTTGCCCCATTATCAGCAAGCCAATGCTCAGGTTAAACTGGCAGCGGGCTGGCTAATTGATCAGGCGGGCTGGAAGGGCAAACAGTTGGGGCCTGTGGGGATGTTTCATAAACAGGCACTGGTTCTGGTAAATTATGGTCAAGCCTCCCTGACTGATGTGCGTAAAACTTATCGTGCGGTACAGCAGTCGGTCTGGGAAAAATTCAAGCTGATGCTGGAACCGGAACCTGTATTGTTTGATAAAAATGGATTGATCCGTTCTCATCAGGATGACGAATGATATGAGTAAAACCCATTGGATGGTGCGTTTTGTACAAGTGGTCACTGGACTGTTTGTGCTTTTCGGCTGTCTACTGGTATTGGTCTATACGCCTTTCTATTCACAAATGATTGTTAAGGGCTTAAACCAGTTTGTATCTTTAGAGTTAAATGAAGTCGCTGCGCAAAGCCAGAAAATGGCAGCCCTGAGTGAGCATGAAAATCTGGAGCCCGGGTCAGATCTATGGATTGCCCGTCAGGCATATCTCAAGGTGATGGAACAGGATATCCAGCAAAATAATTCTGCCAACCTGATTCTGATCCAGGCACGTTATAAAGCGTTGCAACAGGTCATTGATGAACATCAGCGCGAGCAGCAAAATCAAAAAGCCGAGCAAAGTCCGCCCGCCCAAGTGCCTTTATTGTCCTCACAAGAACCGGCAGAGCCAGCCGATCCGGCAGCGAATGTCCGGGAATTACTGGAGTGGGATAGGAGTGAAAACAAGGAACGCATTGAGCAATATATGGAGTTTCTGACGACACATCCACTCGAGCAGAGGGAGGCTAGTTCAGTACAGGAAACTAATGGCGAAGAAATCCGGCAGGATTTGGCATTACTACAAGATCAGCAGCAGGTTAAACCAGCGAATCGCTCTCAGCCTTATGCCATTGTGGTACTGGGTGGTGGGTTAACTCTGGATGAGCAACGCAAAGAAATTGTCGTCAATAATTATACGCGACTACGACTGGAAACCACGCTGGCAGTAGAGAAACATTACCAGTTACCAATTGTCCTGAGTGGGGTCGAAGCACCATATATGCAGCGCTGGCTGAAAAATCACGGAGTTGATGCAAAATTACTGGAAGATCGCAGTATGAATACCTGTGAAAATACCCGTTTCAGTTCATTATTATTACAAAAGAAAGGTGGAGCACCTACAGTGATTCTGATTACTGATCGTTATCATATGCCGCGTACCCGCCGTTTATTTGCTTTAAATGGTATACAAACTATTCCGGTAGAAGCACCGATGCCAACGCCTTTGACCCGCTGGCGTCCAAGTGCACAAAATTATGATCATAGTCGTCGTGCCAATTATGAAATGTTGGCGACCATGCGCGATGTCTGGTTTGGGTCCAGTGACTGTCGGGAGGTGCCATAATGTCTGATATCCCATTTTTAAATCCCGCCGTTCTCAAACAGCTGGATTTACCTATTCCTAGTCGGGACATTACCCCACAGCTTTTGCCACCTTTGAACCTGAATCGTAGTGATCAACCGCCAATTGATTTGCAGTCCTATCGAAAACTTTATGGTTTTGATTTGCTGGACTGCAAACACTGGCAGGGCTATGTGCAGATGCCATTATTCAGGCTGCATGTACAGGTGTTTGAGCCAAATCTGGAAAATACCCGCTTTGACAAGATTCAGGGAACCGCTTTTCTGTTGCATGGTTATCTGGAACATAGTGGTATTTATCAGCCGATTGTAAAAGAGCTGCTGGAGCAGGGTTTTAGTGTGTTGACCTATGATCTGCCTGGACATGGTCTGAGTGATGGTTCATCTGCCAGCATTCAGAATTTTGATCACTATCAGCAGGTTTTGCATGCAGTACAGCGTTATGTACAGCACGCCTCACAATTACCTAAACCTTGGGTGGGGATCGGACAAAGTACCGGCGGTGCGATCTGGATGCATCATTTACTGGAATTTGCACAGCGTCGCGAAAATCCTTTTGTGGAACGGGTTCTGCTGTTATCACCTTTGATTCGACCTGCCAAAACTGCCTGGTGGCATAATTCGGTGGGGCTGGGCATTATTAGCCGCATCAAACGTGAAGTTCCCCGACATTTCAGACGTAATAATCATAATCCGGAGTTTCTGCGTTTTATCCGGCTTAAAGATCCATTACAACCGCGAATGATGGGCATGGATTGGATTTTAGCGATGTCGCGCTGGATGCTGGAAATGGAAGCACGACCTGCTTGCCGTATTCCGGTCTGGCTGGCGCAGGGTGCGCAAGATCAGACTGTGGACTGGCGCTATAATATTGAATTTATCCGGCGTAAATTCCGGCTCCAAACCTTATTGATGTTGGAAGAAGGTTCCCATCAGTTAATCAACGAGCGTGCAGATATTCGTGCTGCATTGACAGGCTTGATTCCAGCCTTTCTACATGCCCATGGCAGTAAAACTTATTATTAATTTATTGTTAAGAGAGTGAAAATTAAACATTCAAGTAAAAAAAAGGCGTTTTTTTAGAACGCCTTTTTATTTCTAACTATGTTGATTTAAAAATGTTCTAATTTGGCCAAATTCCACATCCGGAAGTAGAAGTTCTCATCATCCTTATTTTCACAAGATAATAATTCTCCCTCTTTCAACCAAAAATGAATCTGTGCAAAGTTTTTTATTTCGTGATTATTCACACGTTGTGCCAGATGATGCGCCTTAATGGCTGAAGGGTGTTTTAAACCTGCGGAAGCGATCAGTTCAGACAGGGCATGCAAGGTGTTTTTATGAAAATGAAAGACGCGTTCTGCCTTGGTTGGCACATGTAAGGCCTTTTGACGATCTTTATCCTGTGTGGTGACACCGACAGGACACTGGTTGGTATGACAGCTTTGAGCCTGAATACAGCCGACGGCAAACATAAAACCACGTGCCGAATTCACCCAATCTGCCCCAATCGCGAGCGTGCTGGCAATATCAAATGCACTAATAATTTTACCACTTGCACCAATTTTGATTTTATCTCTTAAACCTGCACCAACAAGGGTATTATGCACAAATAGTAAACCTTCTCTTAGGGGTGCACCGACAAAGTCGATTAACTCAATGGGTGCAGCGCCCGTTCCACCTTCAGAGCCATCGACGACGATGAAATCGGGATAAATCTGGGTGTGCAGCATGGCTTTGACCATACTCATAAACTGCCAGGGCTGCCCCAGACATAGCTTGAATCCGACCGGTTTTCCGTTGGAAAGTTCACGTAATCGTTGGATGAAATTCATCATTTCAATCGGGGTGCTAAAGGCGGGATGACTAGAGGGTGATACGCAATCATGTTCACGGCTGATGCCCCGGATTTGGGCAATTTCTTCCGAGATCTTGCTTTTAGGTAAAATACCGCCATGTCCGGGTTTAGCCCCTTGTGATAACTTGATTTCAATCATTTTTACTTGCGGTAATTTGGCTTGTGCCGCAAAGCGTTCCGGATCAAACTGTCCATCTAAGGTACGGCAGCCAAAATAACCACTGCCAATTTCCCAGACCAGATCGCCCCCATATTCAAGATGATAGGGGCTGATACTGCCTTCACCGGTATCATGGAAAAAATCACCTTTTTGAGCGCCGAGATTCAGCGCACGGATTGCATTGGCACTCATACTGCCAAAGCTCATGGCTGAAATATTTAAAATGGAAGCAGAGAAGGGCTGTGTACATTGCTCATTGCCGATCAGGATACGGAAAGTTTGTGGATCGGCCACCTTACATGGCGTCAAAGAGTGACTGACAAATCTATAATTGTCTTCATAGACATTGAGAATTGAACCGAAAGGTTTATCTGAATTTTCATTTTTCGCCCGCTGGTACACCAGACTACGTTGCATACGGGAAAAGGGCAGTGCATCGCGGTCGGCTTCAATAAAATATTGACGAATCTCCGGACGAAATTCTTCGAAGATAAAGCGGAAATGTCCCATGATGGGGTAGTTTTTCAGAATAGAATGCTTGTTTTGCAGTACATCATACAAACCCAACAGGCTCAGGAGTATACTCAGAATCCACAGGGTATTCACCAAAGTTTGCGGCATAAAATAATAGATATAACGCGGCGAATAACCGATATGGAATGTGGTAAAAATCACTGCAATCAGAATGCAGGCAAACCAGACTGAATGGCGAGAAAAGAAAGTATTGAGCAGCTTGTGCCGTACTAATTGAGCAGGGTTAGCCATTGTAAAATTAAGTCCCTATTTCTACTTCTATAGGGCTTTATGATGTGCAGAGCCAGGTATCTTATGCAAGCATAGAATTGTTATTCAATTTTATAAACTTGCCAAAAATCATACCCAGACAGGCAATCAATCAGTAGCAATTGCAGATAAATTTTGCGGAAAAATTCCTATAGAAAAAATATGCAAAGCACATATATTCTATTTATTTCACAGGCAGAGTGAATGCTTTTATAGTCGATTTATCACCCATACAGGAGTTATAAACCATGACAAAAAAATCCATTCGCTTTAATAATGCCGAACTGGCTTGCTCATGTCTCAGTTCTTTTTAAATATTGAGGTTTCATCCAATCTGCATTTCGGGGTATTAGAGAAAAGCAGGTTGGTACAGCGGTAGACCACCAGAACAATCATAAAAATACAAGCATAATTCTCCAATCCCCAATCTGGGGATTTTTTTATTCTGGAATTATTAAAGCTGAATGAAATCCATTTGGTTAAGGGTTTTCCTCATCCATCTGGCTAACTGCATTGGACACCATACTGGGTTCAATATGTTTAATCTTTTTACCAAAGCTGCGCAGCCACCACACCAGTTGTGAAGTAAAAGGAACCGTTGCACTAATCAGCGACATACCATTGTCCAGTTTTTCAATCTTCTGATCTTTACTGAGCTGACTTTCCTCAAAATAATGTGCATCCGATTCCGACATGCTCAGTTTTAGCATGACATTTTCAGTAGGGTGATTGAAATCCACCCGGAAGCCCAATGCACCAGAATCAATATATTCATCAATATCAAAATTCACCGGATGCAGGGCACGTGAATTGAGAACTACTGCCGATTTAAAACGGTGCAGGGCAAAGGTCTGAATATCAGATTTGTCATGACGGGTACAGACCAGATAAATGATGGAGCCTTTTTGCACCAAAGCCAGTGGATTGAGGATATAAGTCTTTTCTTCGCTGTTGTGACCGCGGCCCTGATAGACACATTCCAGCTGTTTGTCCTGCAACAAGCCTTCATATACCGCCTGCTGTGCAGTCTTATCCACGAAAGGTGGAATGAGCGGTTGGGTGGCTGGCACAATCCGTACCCGATTAATCCATTGGCGGACATTGTTTTGCGAGGACAGACTGCGGCGTGCCAGATCAAACCAGGGATTCATTTCTTCGATCAGGCTCGGTGGCAGCAAATGTTTTAAATGTTCTTCGACCATCATAAAGGTGACCGCCTGTGAGCTGGTCATATGCGGCAAGCTTTGCAGCGGTGCATCTGAGCGCCAACGCCAGCCTTGTGGTGTGGTCTTGCTGCTTTCGATTGGAAAGCGCTGCGCAATCTGGTTCAGGTCACGCTGAATGGTACGCAGGCTGATATCAATTCCTTCGCGATTCAAGATTTCCTGTAATTCACGTGTTCCCATCCATTTGCCGGTAGAAAGACGCGACAAGATTTGCCATTGGCGATACAGGCTATTCGAGGTTTCTTTTTCTTGTGCTGACATAATTTATTTTGCTGGCGATAAAGAGGATGGGATTTAGGCTTAGACTAACACAATAAAAAAACTCTCATTTTTTCGCAAGTCTTTCTGCGCAACAATTGTCCTACAAACTAAAAACAACTTGGTAAGAAATGGCATTGAGTTCAGGGCGCATTTATTAGATTAATGGTAGTCGCAATATAGGTTCAATGGCATGGATATTGCTTTGATTTAATTATAATAGATGATAAGACGAGGTTTGTATGCTTAAAGGAAATCGGGATACAAATGTAATTGAAAAAATTGATAATTTTAGTTCCCAAAATCTTGGGAAAAATTTTATAGAGGCTAAAACAGCAACGGTATCGACTACAGCAAATCCACAACTTTTATTTCAACAGTTGTCTTCAAAATTCTTTAATGAAATGCAGGATGAGCAAGTCATGTCCAGTCAGGCAAGTCAAAGACTGGAAGAATGGTTATCCCAACACACGCTGGATGAATTGAATGCTCTGAATCAGGTGGCAAAAGAACATTTTTTACATCATGGCATTAGCTTTACGGTTTACGAAGATAAAGAGGGGGTAGAGCGAAGCATTCCTTTCGATATCATTCCACGAGTGATTGACCGCAAACAGTGGAATATGGTGGCTCTGGGGTCGGCACAACGCGTGCGCGCACTGAATCTGTTTTTACATGACATTTATCATCAACAGGACATTTTAAAAGCCAATATCATTCCTGAGTTGCAGATTTTAACTCATGAGGCCTATCAGCCGCATATGTATCAACATAGCTTGAAAGGCGGGATTTATAGCCAGATTAGCGGGATCGATGTGATCCGTGATTCCAAGGGCGAGTTTTATGTATTAGAAGATAATCTCAGAACGCCATCTGGCGTGTCTTATATGCTGGAATGCCGCAAGATCAGTGAAAAACTGATGCCGAAAGTATTTGAGCAGTCCAAGATTGCCGGAATCGAGCAATATCCACAATTATTGAAAGAAATCCTGATCGAAAATGCCTACGTCGATAAGCCATTTGTCGTAGTACTGACTCCAGGACGTTTTAATAGCGCTTACTATGAACATGCCTTCCTTGCAAGGGAGATGGATGTGCCATTGGTAACATCACGTGACCTTTTTGTTGATGACTCGAAGGTTTATGTAAAAACTATACGTGGTCGCCAAAGAGTCGATGTTATTTATAGACGGGTCGATGATGCTTATCTCGATCCGTTATGCTTTAAACCGGAGAGTACCCTGGGTGTACCTGGCTTAATGTCAGCTTATTTACAAAATAATGTCCTGATTGCCAACGCACCGGGTACAGGTGTCGCAGATGACAAATCGATTTATCCATATGTCGATAAAATGATTCATTTTTATTTGGGTGAACAGCCAATACTAAAAAATGTTCCGACGTATCAATGTCGTAATCAGCAAGATTTAAACTATGTTTTGGCCCATCTGGACCAGCTGGTGGTAAAAGAAGCTCAGGGTTCGGGTGGTTATGGCATGCTGATTGGGCCACAGGCTTCGAAACAGCAAATTGAATTTTTCAGGGAGAAAATTTTAGCTGCGCCGCATTTGTATATTGCGCAGCCAACTTTGGACTTATCGGTTAGTCCGACTTTGACCAATTTTGGTATTGCTGAACGTCATATTGACTTGCGCCCATTTGTCTTAAGCTCGCCTTACCGTACTGAAATTGTGCAGGGTGGCTTGACACGTGTAGCGATGCAGCCCGGTTCACTGGTGGTGAATTCATCACAGGGTGGCGGTATTAAAGATACCTGGGTAGTCGACAATTTACATTCATAATATTCCAAAGAAGGAAAATGTCATGGTTTTGCTGAATAGCAATGCACAACATATTTTTTGGTTAGGGCGTTATTTATCTCGCACTCATTTTTTATGTGCGCGCTTTCCATTTTTAGAAGACGAAGCAGCTGTGGCCTATGCCCATGCTTTTTGTTTACCCGCTTTTGATGCCAGTTCCTTAAATGAATTGGTACTAGATTCAACTCAGACCGCATCTTTTAGCCAGCAGTTTAAAGTGGCTAAAGATAATATTCAGGAACTACGCGGAGTATTGTCTGCATCAGGCTATGCAGAACTAATGAAACTGATCAAAACTGCAGACAAAAATGCTGGTTATATTTGTGAAGTGGTGACTGAATGTGAAGATATTCTGGAAGCTGAATCTGCCGATATTTTTCTGTTCTTTAGCCTGGGACAATGTGTCGAACAGCTCGATCATCAGTTACGACTCGGTGAAGAAACCAGTACGACACTGTGCAAGATCGATGATGTAGTCAGAATTCTAGTGGAAATGGGCTGGGGTGACCTGGAGCAATACTGGGAACAGTTGCGTACAGAACCGAACCGGATTCAGTTCTATCAGTTTAGCGACCATATCCATCAACTGTTTGAGGCAGATGTATGAAATTGATGGTGAATCACCAAACGCATTATATGTATACAGCTGAGGTGAGGAACAGTATTCAGTACATCAAAATGATGCCTTCGAGCAATGCGCATCAACGGGTGCATTCCTGGGATATTAGTGTACCGGGGAATAAAGAAATCCGAAAAGATGCCTTTCATAATCTGTGGATGACCTGTAACCAGCGTGAACCTTATTATTCCTTAACGATCATGGCGCAAGGGATTGTCGAGCTGAATCCCGCGCATCAGACTGGACTGAATGATTCAATCAATCCCAATATTTTTTTACAGCCAACCGAATCAACGCAATGTAATGCAGCAATGAAAGATTTTGCACAAGCTCATGTTCCTGCATTAAGCCGTCAACGTCTGATTGAACTGGCACAGGCCTTGCTGGAACATGTCCCTTATATTTCCAATAGCACCTCAGTGCAAGGCTCTGCCATAGATGCCTTTGAAGCACGTCAGGGGGTCTGTCAGGATCATAGTCATATTTTCATTGCCATGTGTAAATATCTGGGCTTAGCTGCCCGTTATGTTTCTGGCTATTTATATGCACAAAATGCTTCACATCTGGCCAGTCATGCCTGGGCAGAGGTGTTTGTAGAGCAGACATGGTATTGTTTTGATGTGAGTAATCTGCTGTTTAGTCCAAGCTCGCATATTTATGTGGCCATTGGGCGGGATTATTGGGATGTAGCACCGGTACGCGGTGTGAGGGAGAAGGGCGGAGTGGAATCCATGCATTCCATTGTTCAGGTACTAGGATGTTAATAAGGACAAAAGAATGACGTATTGTTGTGCGCTACGTTTAGAGCAAGGTATGCTTTTTATTAGTGATACACGGACCAATGCCGGAGTAGATCACATTTCTGTATTTCGAAAGTTGTATACCTTTGGTATTCCTGGGGAACGTATGATCGTCATACAGGCATCCGGAAACCTGGCAACCACACAAGCCGTAATTGGTCATATCAAAAATCAGCTCGAACTGAAGCAGGAACCCAATATCTTGAGTCTGCACACCATGTTTGATGTTGCTGAGCTGGTGGGAAGTATGCTGAAAAAAGTGATTGCGAATGTTAAGAGCGATATTTCGGAACAAAGCAATTACTATTGTAATCTGCTGGTCGGTGGACAACTTAAAGATCAGGATATGCAGCTTTATCATGTCTATCCGCAAGGGAACTTTATCTGTGCCACACGCGATACGCCGTATTTCCAGATTGGTGAAAGTAAATATGGCAAGCCGATCCTGGATCGTGCGCTGACTTATGATATGCCGCTGGATGAAGCTTTGCGCTGTTCCCTGATTTCATTTGCATCGACCCTACGTTCCAATGTATCGGTCGGTATGCCACTCGATGTGCTGGTCTATAAAAAAGACAGTTTGATCATGCCACGAGGCAAGCGTATTGCCGAAGATGATGAGTATTTCACGGCAATCAGCCGGCAATGGTCAGAGACCTTGAAAAAAGGATTGGCAGAACTTCCAGTTCCCTCTAATGAGTATTTCTTATAAAAACCTATCGTGAGTCAGGTTTTTCGCGTACAGTGTTAACTTCTATGCGGTTCAGCATAATAAAAATAGAGAAGTTAGCGCATGTACCAATTTTGTTACGCCAGTAAAAGTACTTCTCCCAAAACTGACTTACTCGAAGATTTGGCGAATATCCTGAAAGAAGCTCGTGATTTTAATTACCAGCATCAAGTGACAGGTGTACTGTATTTCGCAGATGGGCATTTTTTTCAATGTCTGGAAGGTGAATGTCTTACTTTAAAGAGTCTGCTGGTGGAGCGACTGAATAAAGATCCACGCCATCAGGATATTAAATTATTTGAGACCAAGGAAATTGAATATCCAAGTTTCCCGGACTGGTCCATGAAATATATTTCCAAACGCAGTCAGATCCAGCAATTCTGTCGGGAAATGGGATTTGATGACTTTAATCCTTTTGCCTTTCAGCAAAGCCATGTCGATGCCTTATTAATGCAATTATGCATAGAACAGGGCGAAGAACAAAAGTCAGCCTAAAGAAAAAGCCTAACCTATGTTGGGCTTTTTTTACTTTGAAGACTAGATCAGACCATTTTGCGTAGTGGACGATTGCTCAGTCGGCATAATAGTTCATAACCAATCGTGCCATTCGCTTCAGCCACATCATCCACCAGACGGGTTTTACCCCAAAGTTCGACTTCTGTGCCCAATTGCACTTCTAACCCTGTGACATCAATAGCGATCATATCCATCGCTACGCGGCCGATCACGCGAGTTTGCTGGCCATTAATCGCGAGATAGTTCTGTTTAGGGAAAGCGCGAGGGTAGCCATCACCATAGCCAATTGAAACAATTGCTAAAGTCATGTCCTGTTCAGCTGTGAACGTAGAACCGTAACCGACATGCTCACCCGCTTGAATCTCATTCAAGGCAATAATCTCGGCGGTAAAGGTCATGACCGGTTTTAGATCCAGATCATGCACATCACGATCTGCAAATGGAGTCGCGCCATAAAGCATGATCCCGGGACGGACAAAATCAAAATGCAATTCTGGATATTTATAAATGGCTGCTGAGTTACAACATGAACCCATCAATGGTGCACAGTCATTTTTAATTTCTAAGAATTGACGGATTTGTTCATCATTCAGCGGGTGATCAGCATCGGCATTGGCAAAATGCATCGCCAAAACACAAGTAAAACCTTCAGCTTTGAGTTGATTGATCACGTCTTTAATTACATCAATTTTAAAGCCAAGACGGTTCATCCCGCTATTCAGCTTGACCCAGACTTTCAGGTCTTTGGCGATATAAGCATCTTTATGTGCCAAGAGCCAATCGACCTGTGCCTGCTGATGCACAATCACTTCAATATTCTGATCAATCACGATTGGCATTTCGTCTGCAACAAAAACACCTTCGATGAGCGTGATCGGCTGTTGATAACCCAGTTCACGAATTTCCAGGGCTTCTTGTAAGCATGCGACACCAAAAGCGTCGCTTGCACTTAAGGCTGCCAGGCAGTCTTTAACTCCATGTCCGTAAGCATTGGCTTTGACCATACTGACGATTTTAGCGGTTGGGGCAAGTTGTTTGACACGGTTTAAATTATATTGCAGTGCTGCACTGTCAATATAAACTGTAGCTTGGCGCACCCTAAATTACTCCTGGAGGGACGATGGAAATCTGATGATTGAGCTTGTTTACTCTTCATCATCATACTGAGCATAAAACTCAGGTGAGAGATTACTAAAACGGGTATATTGACCTTCGAAAGCCAGACGTACCGTACCAATCGGGCCGTTACGCTGCTTACCAATAATAATTTCAGCAGTGCCGGCTTCCTTTGATTCCTTGTTATAAACCTCGTCGCGGTAAATGAACATGATCAAATCGGCATCCTGCTCGATTGCACCGGATTCACGTAAATCGGACATCACCGGGCGTTTATTGGGGCGGTTTTCCAGGGCGCGGTTTAACTGGGAAAGTGCAATCACAGGGCACTGCATTTCTTTGGCTAAGGCTTTTAAACTTCGTGAAATTTCCGAGATCTCGCCGACACGGTTGTCGCCCATACCGGGTACTTTCATCAACTGAAGATAATCGACCATGATACAGCCGAGTTTGCCACCATGCATTTTGGCAATACGACGGGCACGGGAACGTAATTCAGTTGGTGGCAGGGCAGAGGAATCATCGATATACAGGTTTTTTTCCTGTAAATGCACAATGGTACTGGTCACTTTTGACCACTCATCGCTGTCCATTTTGCCTGAACGCAAATGCCCCTGATGCACACGGCCAAATGACGAAATCAAACGCATGGCAATCGAATCCGCTGGCATCTCCATAGAATAGACCAGCGCCGGCAGGTTGTTATTAAATAAAACGCTTTCGACCAGATTCATGGCAAAAGTGGTTTTACCCATGGACGGACGCGCTGCGACAATAATCAGGTCGCCGGATTGCATGCCTGAGGTTTTATTATCCAGTTCCACAAAACCTGTGGTTAAACCGGTAATGCTACCTTCCATTTGTGATAATTCATTCAATTTATCAAAAACATCGGCAACGACAGAGTTAATCGGTTTAGGCCCTTGCGCCTTGGCATTGTTATTATGTTGTTCTGCAATCGAGAAAATATTGGTTTCAGCCAAGTCCAGAATTTCACTGACGGTACGGCCTTTGGTGTCATAGGCATTTTGTAAAATTTCAGAGCTGACTTTAATCATGCTGCGCAGGGTGGAGAATTCTTTAATTTTGCCTGCATAGGTTTCCAGGTTGTAGAAACTCGATGGCGAGTCTGCCATGAGCTGCATCAGATATTCTTCACCACCAATGGCATCCAGCAAGTTCTGCTTGATCAGCCAGTCATGCACCAGTACCGCATCATAAGGTGAGTTTTCTTTAGAGAGTTGATCAATGGCGCGGAAAATATATTTATGTCGGGTCGCATAAAAATCATTTTCAGTCAGCACATCACCGACCTGTTCAAAAGATTCGGCAACGGTCATTAATGCAGCAAGTACGGCTTGTTCAATCGCTAAATTGTGCGGTGGAGTACGAAATTCCTTGAGATTGCTGTTCTCAGTACTGATTTCGATATTAGCGCTGGTCGGCTTTTTGCTGGCATTCGCCTGTGACATATAAATCCCTGATTTTAAATACAATGGTTAAACATTATCGGAGATGAATAGCTTTTATTCACTACGACATGAAATCATACGCGTTCTGAAATCAAATGCGAAGGGTAAATTTTCATTTGTATGGGTAATAAAATAATTTTTAAGCAGGAGATACCTGTCATTTTTTTATAGATAAAAAAAGAGCATGCTTTCGCATGCTCTTTTTGAGGCGAGAAATTACTCAGCTACGATAGTAACCAGAACTTCTGCAGTAACATCATGGTGCAATTGGATTGCGATGTTAAATTCGCCAGTGTGACGAAGTGCGCCATTTGGAAGACGTACTTCTGCACGGTCTACTTCTAGACCAGCATTTGTCAACGCGTCAGCGATGTCACGAGTACCGATAGAACCGAATAGTTTACCTTCGTCACCAGCTTTCGCAGTGATTACGATATTTACTTCGTTCAATTGGTCAGCACGTGCTTGAGCAGCAGCTAAAACATCAGCTTCAGCTTTCTCAAGTTCAGCACGACGAGCTTCAAAAGCAGCAGTGTTTGATTCTGTTGCAGCAACTGCCATACCTTGTGGGATAAGGAAGTTACGGCCATAACCAGCTTTAACTGATACTTTATCGCCTAGTTTACCTAGGTTTTTAATGCGTTGTAATAAGATAATATCCACAGCTCAACCTCACTTATGATTGTCAGTGTAAGGGATCAAAGACAAGAAGCGAGCTTGTTTAATAGCTAGCGCCAATTGACGTTGGTAACGAGCTTTAGTACCTGTAATACGGCTAGGAACAATCTTGCCGTTTTCAGTGATGTACTGTTTTAAAGTGTCGATATCTTTGTAGTCGATGTACGTAACGTTCTCAGCTGTAAAGCGGCAGAACTTGCGACGACGGTAAAAACGTGCCATGTTATGTTCTCCTTAAGCTTCAGCAGAGTCTTGAGCGTGTTGTGCTTCTTCACGTTGAGCTTTACGCGCACGTTTTTCTTCAGCACTTTTCGCCAATAGTGACTCTTCAGTGATTGCGTTTTCACGACGGATGATAAGGCTACGAATGATTGCATCGTTATAACGGAACAATTCTTCAAGCTCATCAAGAGTAGTCTGACCACACTCAACATTCATAAGAATGTAGTGAGCTTTGTGGATCTTGTTGATTGGGTAAGCCAATTGACGACGGCCCCAGTCTTCAAGACGGTGGATTTGACCTTCAGCTTCTTTGATGTGAGTTAGGTAGCGTTCTACCATACCAACGACTTGATCGCTTTGATCAGGGTGTACTAAAAGTACGATTTCGTAATGACGCATTGTCAGCTCCTTACGGTTTGGACAGCCCCAATTTAAGTAAATTGAAGCAAGGAGTCACAACCAAGGTTGTGTCGCAGTGTTTGCGAAGGGTGAATTGTAGAGATTTTCGAGGATAATTTCAACCAGATAAGCCATTTTTGTGAAATTATATCTATTGCCAGATTCTCTTATCAAAAAGTCGTTATATTTTTAATCAGGCTTAAACTGCTTAAATTTATTAAATATACTGTTGATCATATCAACCGACTCTTTCTAGGCAGGAATTGGCCTAAACCTATGAATGTGACTCTAAAACAAAAATGAGTGAATTTCACAGAAGATAAGAAAGGAGGGGACGAGCGCTTAAAGCTGAAATTTTGATTCTGCAAACAGATGCTCGGAGTGGGGGGATAAAATCAAAATAAAAAAAGATAGAGGCGAACT
Source organism: Acinetobacter sp. F-1 (assembly GCF_022869025.1). Classification (NCBI taxonomy): domain Bacteria; kingdom Pseudomonadati; phylum Pseudomonadota; class Gammaproteobacteria; order Moraxellales; family Moraxellaceae; genus Acinetobacter; species Acinetobacter sp. F-1. The sequence continues at coordinate 114,973 of NZ_JAJKFX010000005.1, forward strand.
CTCTATCTTTTTAAAAAAACACTATCTGTGTAGATGGCGCAGTTGAAGTAAAGCTAAATACAATACTGATCACGGTAATCAGGATGACAGAGAACAGAAAATATTTCTTTGCCCAAAGCTGATCATTTTCAGCTTTAAATCCAATGACACCGATATACAACCAGTAAATGCACAATAGATTTAAAATGACTGCATACAACCAATTGGCATAGCCATATACAAATAATGCATTCATGGTCAGGGTGAATAACACCACATACAAAAGTGATTCGATCTTGGTACGATGAATCGAGCGCGCCACAGGCAAAATGGGAATGCCTGCATTTTTGTAATCATCAAAGCGGTAAACCGCAATTGCCCATGAGTGAGGCATTTGCCACAACGCATAACCTAAAAAGATCAGTAATGCACCCAGGTCAAATTGATTGGCCACAGCGGTATAGCCAATGACAGGCGGAGCTGCACCAGAAATACTGCCGACTACAGTTTGATGAATTGTGGTTCGTTTTGTCCATAGGCTGTAGAAACCAACATATACAACAAAACCAATCACCGCGAAAAGAAAAGCGTACGCATTTACCCAGAACCATAAAATGCTAAAACCAATGAGGCCTAAGACCAGAGCAAAAGCCAAGGCAACAGGTTCAGAGATGGTTTTGATGACCAGAGCACGATTTTGTGTGCGCTGCATTTTTTGGTCGATGTCCTGGTCAATCACGTTGTTGACCACACATCCTGATGCTACGACAAGCGTAGTACCGAGAAGGGTAATAAGCAGGAGAAGGAAATCTACAGAACCTTGAGTGGCTACGAAGTAGCCACCCAAAGTGGTAACAAAGTTACCGAAGAGAATTCCTGGCTTAGTCAGGAATAAATACTTTTTCAACATGACGACCAGTTTAGATCATCATGTTGTAGTGTAGGTAATTCATGATCCATACAGAACCTACTAAAAGAATAGCGATGGTTAAGATGGTATACACGAACGCAATCACGTTCCAGCGTTGCTCTGAAGAAGAGTTCATATGCAGGAAGTAAATTAACTGCACAAGAATCTGAGCAACCGCAGTAATCGCAATTACTGCAATCAAGATACCGCGTTCAAAACCGCCTGCCATCACCATACCGAATGGAATTACGGTAAGGATGACAGAAAGTATGAAGCCAATTGTATATTGCTTAACGTTACCGTGTGATGCACCAGCTGAGTTGTGATCGTGACTCATTACAGAACTCCCATCAAGTAAACTACGCTGAATACACAGATCCAAACGATGTCAAGGAAGTGCCAGAACAAGCTTAGGCAAGCTAGACGACGCGTGTTTGCAAGAGTCAAACCATATTTCTTGATTTGAACCATTAACACGATCATCCAGACCAGACCAGAAGTTACGTGAATACCGTGCGTACCTACCAAGGTAAAGAACGCAGATAAGAACGCACTTGTGCTTGGACCGTGATCCGCATGAACTAAGTGATTGAACTCATATAGTTCCATGCCGATGAAGATAGCACCGAATACCCAAGTAATCGCTAACCAAGTCAGTACTTTTGCAACGTCTTTTTTGTATGCAGCAAGAACTGCAAAACCAAAGGTTACAGAAGAGATCAAGAGAGCGAAGGTTTCAGTCAGAACGAAACCTAAAGAGTCGCCAAACAGGTCTCTCGCACTTGGAGTACCCACAGGAATGTGGCTACTTAAAACAGCGAACGCAATGAAGAGTGTACCGAACAGGACAAGGTCACTCATCAAGTAAGTCCAGAAACCAAAGACGGTGATGTCAGTATCATCGTGATGATGCTCATCGTGTCCGTGGTTATCGTGATGAAGTACTTCAGCCATTGTCTTAGTCCTTCTTCAAGTGTTTTTCAAGAATCGCATAGCGTTCGTTTTCAATACGCTCAACTTCAGCAGCAGGAACATAGTAATCCACTTTCTTGGTGAAAGAAGACACGATGAAGCTAATGATAGAAGCAATGAACGTAACAACTACTAACCACCAGATGTGCCAGATTAAACCGAAGCCCATTACAGTGATGAACATCGCGATAACGAAACCAGCAGCACGATTCGTTGGCATATGGATATCTTCATACTTCGTTGGTTTTGCATATGCAACACCATTTTCTTTCTCAACCCAGAAAGTATCAATACCATTGATCTTTGGAAGATGAGCAAAGTTATAGAACGGAGCAGGAGAAGATGTCGACCATTCAAGCGTACGACCATCCCATGGATCGCCAGTCAAATCTAGACGTTGGTCACGTTGTAGGAAACCAACCACAATTTGCATCACGAAACATACAATACCAAGTGCAATCAGAACTGCACCAAACATTGCAATATTTACATACGGATCCCAGTCTGGGTTGTCAAATGTATTCAAACGACGAGTCATACCCATGAAACCAAGGATATAAAGTGGCATGAATGCAAAGTAGAAACCGAAGAACCAGAACCAGAATGCTGCTTTACCCCAAGTTTCATTCAGTCTCCAACCGAACATTTTCGGCCAGTAGAAGATGATACCTGCGAACATCGCGAATACTACACCACCAATAATTACGTTATGGAAGTGAGCAATCAGGAATAAAGAGTTGTGTACCAGGAAGTCCGCTGGTGGAACTGCCATCAATACACCTGTTAAACCACCGATACCGAAAGTCACAAGGAAGCCAAGTGTCCATAGCATTGGGGTAGTGTAAACAATACGACCCTTGTACATGGTGAACAACCAAGAGAAGATCTTCACACCTGTAGGAATCGCAATAATCATGGTCATGATACCGAAGAACGCGTTAACGTTGGCACCTGCACCCATAGTAAAGAAGTGGTGAACCCATACAACGAATGACAATACTGTGATTGCTACTGTTGCATACACCATGGATTTGTAACCGAACAATGCTTTGCGCGAGTAAGTCGCAACAACTTCTGAGTAAATACCAAATGCTGGTAATACCAAGATATACACTTCTGGGTGACCCCAAGTCCAAATCAGGTTTACATACAACATTGGGCTACCACCCAGGTCATTTGTAAAGAAGTGGAAATCGAAGTAACGGTCAAGCGTTAGCATTGCAATTGTTGCAGTCAACACCGGGAAAGCAGCAATAATCAATACCGCTGTACATAAAGATGTCCAGGTAAAGATTGGCATTTCCATGAGTTTCATGCCAGGCGCACGCATTTTGATGATGGTAACAAAGAAGTTAACACCCGTTAATAGCGTACCTAGACCTGAAATTTGCAGTGCCCAGATGTAGTAGTCCATACCTACGCCTGGAGAATATTCGATACCTGACAGTGGAGGGTATGCCATCCAGCCTGTTGCAGCGAATTCACCTAACGCAAGTGAAACCATCATCAGACCCGCAGCGCCGGCAAATAACCAGAAGCTGAGTGAGTTCAATAATGGGAATGCAACGTCACGTGCACCGATTTGAAGCGGCACAGAGATGTTCATTAAACCAACTACAAGACCCATTGCCACGAAGAAGATCATGATCACGCCATGCGCGGTAAAGATCTGGTCGTAATGCTCAGGGTGTAAATAACCTTCGCCGCCACCTTTTGCAAGGAACTGCTGAAGACGCATCATGATCGCATCGGCGAAACCACGCACCAGCATGATCACAGATACGAAGATATACATGATACCAATTTTTTTATGGTCTACAGATGTGAACCATTCGTTCCACAAGTAGCCCCATTTTTTGAAGTAGGTAATACCAGCAACAACTGCGATAGCACCCAAGATCATCATTGCAACAGTTGCCAATACGATTGGATCGTAAGGAATTGCATCTGGACCTAACTTACCTAAGAAGCTCATGTCTTATTCTCCTTGAGAAGCAGTCGCATGTTCACCTGCTACATGAGCTTCAGAAGCAGATGCTTCCTGAGCAACAGCATCAGTCGCTGCAGCTTCTACAGGAGCTGTATGATCAGCACCGTGGTAGTTACTCATATAGTTGTGAATCACAGATTCAAACAAACCAGACTCGACAGAAGAATAATAAGTCACAGGATGTGGCTGAGTCTTATATGGGCCTTCTGCTTGTGCAGTTTCAGCAAGTCGTTTCTCTAAATCTGTTCTTGCATTACGAACCATTGCATCAATTTGTTTTTGTGAACGGTTGCCGTCACGTAAGGTCGCAAATTCAGCTTGGTCTAAAACAGTTTTTTGAACTGCAACAGGATTTACTGAAGTACCATTACCTGATTGAACTGCAGCAACCCATTCAGCGAATTGAGCATCAGTCACAGAATGTGCACGGAAGCGCATTTGTGAGAAGCCATAGCCTGAATAGTTTGAAGAGAAACCACGATAACCTTCAGCTGGACTCGTTTCATCAGCTAAGAAGTTAAGGTGAGTTTGCATGCCTGCCATTGCATAAATCTGACCACTTAACGCCGGGATGAAGAAAGAGTTCATCGTGAAGTTAGACGTGATACGAAGGCTTACCGGAGTTTTCTCTGGGAAACGCAATTCGTTAATTGTTGCAATGTTTTGCTCAGGATAGATGAAGATCCATTTAAATTGTTCAGCAATAACTTGAACAGTTAATGGTGCTTTATCTGCTTCAATTGGACGGTATGGGTCATACTTGTGGGAACCCCACCAAGTTAACCAAGCTAAAATACCAATAATAATGACAGGAATACCCCATACCACAATTTCAATCGCAGTAGAGTGTGTCCATGTAGGTTTATAGTCTGCGTCTTTATTCGATGCACGATATTTCCAACCGAACCATAATGCCATGATGATTGATGGAATAACCACCAACAGCATTAAGTAAATCGCAGTCATCATCAGGTTACTTTGACCTGCTGCAACTGGACCTTTAGAGTTCAGAAGTACCATATCACCACCACACCCGGTCAAGAGTGCAGTCATCGCAGATAAAGACAATACAGCTAAAATCGTTTGTCTCATTTTACAACCTCGGTGAAGAGTCCCATTCCCTAATTTAATATGGGATAGCGATTAAAGTGCACATGACGAAAAAGGCTGATTTTTACAAAACATCCTATTAATCATAATACACCGCTACGTTGTAGGGCATTATGCCTGAGATTGACGAACTAAGCTATATCTAAAGCCGCTTTAAATGCCTGTAATAAAAACCGATTTTGTTGCTCGGGATTTAGGAATATTTATAGGAATTTTATTTCAATTTCAAAGTTATGTAAGAAAGAATGGGATGAATATCATCCCATTTTAAGTGATTCAAAATTATTGTTTTACCACTTGAGTTTTTGCCAGTTTATCGTGCAGGGTCTGACGTTTTTTACCCAATCCGAAGGCCCAGTCAATCATTAAACTCAAGGGCATGAAGATGATATTCAGAAATATAAAGAATACGCTACGAATGGTGAAGGCACGTAATAAGCTAACTTTCTCACCAGATTCAGCATCTACAATTTTGATTTTCGTCATTTTTTTGCCAATACTTTGCCCAGATTTGGCAATAAGGTAGGCTTGAATCACCAGCATGATCAGTAAATAGACCGCAGTTGCAATCCAGGCTTGTTGAGAAAACATCTCAAACATCTGGGTTTGCAGTTGCTGCGCCATGGTAGGATCAGCATCACTGTTGAGTATCACATTCATGAACTCTTGGTTCAATTCTGCAAAGCGGACTTCCTGTTCAGGGGTGAAGAATCCAGTCAGAATAAAAGTCGCTGGTAACCAGAGTAACACGTCTACAATTTTGGCCAGAATACGGCTGGGAATACTGGCAAGTGTATTTTTTTGCGTAGTTGCTTGGGTGCGTGGTTGCGTACCAGACACTGTTATAGGCGGGTTGTTCTGGAAAGGCGTGTCAGGTGTTGCGGTTGGTGCGACATAACCCTCAGGTTGATATACCGATTTTCCCTGGGTAAGCTCACCTAAAGCTTTCCACTCTGCCATGCCTTGATGCCATGCCAAATCAGTTAGCATGACTTGCTGATTGGCAAGCATTTGATTTAATTGCTCGAGCGTATATGGACCAGCTTGTTGATTGTTTCGTGCCAAGTAAATCTGCATATAGACTGAATCTCAATATATAAATTTGAACTGATAATAGGTTGAATTAAGATTGTATTGAATTCTATTTTGAAAACAAACACCATCTTATCGTTAAGATTATAGATAAATTGAGTATTTTCAATCCTATTTATGAAGAAAATGCTTCAAATCAAAAACAGTGTAACAAGGATCGGGTGGTTTGAGTGCATCATTCAACATATCCGATTCGCTTTAATTATTGCCCTTTAAAAATGATTTTACTGTTGGCATTTGTTTGTCATTACAATTTGAATGTGGAGAAACAAAATACAAAAACTTATATTTTTAAAACTTTCAGAAGAGCGTTTTGAAATATAAAAGAATATTCATCCCATAAAAAAAAGACCCTGCGAAAGGGTCTTTTTTTATTTAAAATCTATTATGCAGTTGCCACTTTTTCTTTAGCCAGGAAGAACCAGGTATCCAGGACTGAATCCGGGTTTAAAGATACAGACTCAATGCCTTGTTCCATGAGCCATTTCGCAAGATCAGGATGGTCTGAAGGACCTTGACCACAAATACCCACGTATTTGCCTGCACGGTGACATGCCTGGATTGCAAGAGCAAGGAGCGCTTTTACAGCAGGGTCACGTTCGTCGAACAAGTGCGATACGATACCAGAGTCACGGTCTAGACCAAGCGTTAGCTGGGTCAGGTCGTTTGAACCGATAGAGAAACCATCGAAGTGTTCAAGGAATTGATCGGCCAACAATGCGTTGGTTGGTAATTCACACATCATGATCACTTTAAGACCATTTTCACCACGTTTAAGACCGTTCAATTCCAATAACTCGATCACACGTTTTGCTTCAGCCACAGTACGCACAAATGGAATCATGATCTGTACGTTGGTTAAGCCCATTTCATCACGAACTTTTTTCAATGCACGGCATTCAAGCTCGAAGCAGTCACGGAAGTTGTCAGACACGTAGCGGCTTGCACCACGGAAGCCCAGCATCGGGTTCTCTTCTTCTGGCTCGTACAACTTACCGCCGATCAAGTTTGCGTATTCATTTGACTTAAAGTCAGACATACGCACGATCACTGGTTTATCTGCAAATGCAGCAGCAAGAGTAGAGATACCTTCAACCAGTTTTTCTACATAGAACTCGATTGGAGAAGCATAACCAGCAGTACGCGCCATCACAGCAGCACGTGTTTCACGTGGCAAGCTGTCAATATTCAACAATGCTTTAGGATGCACACCGATCATACGGTTGATGATGAATTCTAAACGTGCAAGACCAATCCCTTCGTTTGGAATTTGCGCGAAGTCGAATGCACGATCCGGGTTACCGACGTTCATCATGACTTTGAACGGAAGAGCAGGCATTGATTCGATCGAGTTGGTTTGGATTTCGAAATCCAGCGCACCTTCATAGATGAAGCCCGTATCACCTTCAGCGCAAGACACAGTCACTTCCTGACCGTCAACCAGTACTTCAGTGGCATTACCACAGCCTACAATCGCAGGAACACCAAGTTCACGTGCAATGATTGCAGCATGACAGGTACGACCACCACGGTTGGTAATAATCGCAGCAGCACGTTTCATCACTGGTTCCCAATCCGGGTCAGTCATGTCAGATACCAGCACGTCACCGTCTTGTACTTTGTCCATTTCTTTGATTGAAGTCACGATACGGACTTTACCAGAACCGATACGTTGACCGATTGAGCGACCTTCACAGATCACAGTACCACGTTGTTTGAGGAGATAGCGCTCCATGGTGCCGACATTTTCACGGCTTTTTACTGTTTCAGGGCGTGCCTGAACGATGTAGATTTTTCCATCATCGCCATCTTTTGCCCACTCGATGTCCATTGGAGAACCGTAGTGGTTTTCAATGATCAGCGCTTGTTTGGCAAGTTCTTGGAGTTCTTGGTCGTTTAGAGCGAACTGTTGACGCTCAGCTTTTTCTACATCTACGACAACCACTGATTTACCTGCAGAAGCTTCTTCACCATAAATCATCTTCTGGTGTTTAGAACCCAAGTTGCGGCGTAAAATCGCGTGTCGGCCTGCATTTAACAGCGGCTTAGAAATATAGAATTCGTCAGGGTTGACTGCACCTTGAACGACCATTTCACCCAAACCATAAGACGCGGTAATAAACACTGCATCACGGAAGCCTGATTCAGTGTCCAGGGTAAACATTACACCTGCAGCACCCGTTTCAGAGCGAACCATACGTTGGATCCCTGCTGAAAGGGCAACCACGTCATGCGCGAAGTTTTGATGGACACGATAAGAAATTGCGCGGTCATTATATAAAGATGCAAAAACTTCTTTGATCGCGATAAGCACGTTATCAATACCGCGAATATTCAAGAAAGTTTCTTGCTGTCCAGCAAAAGAAGCATCTGGTAAATCTTCTGCTGTCGCTGATGAACGAACGGCAACCGCGATATCAGGGTTGCCGTTAGAAAGTTCTGCAAATGCTGTACGAACTTCTTGTTCTAATTCAGAGGTAAGTGGAGTATCCACAATCCATTGGCGGATTTTTGCACCGGTTTCAGCAAGAGCATTCACATCATCCACATTTAGTGCTGCAAGCTCTGCATTAATTTTAGCGTTTAGGCCACTTTGCTCGAGAAATTCACGATATGCTTCAGCTGTAGTTGCAAAGCCACCTGGCACCGATACACCAGCATTGGATAAGTGGCTGATCATTTCGCCCAAGGATGAGTTTTTCCCACCCACGAGTTCAACGTCGTGCTTCCCTAATTTTTCCAGACCAATTACGCGCGCTTCCAAAGTTGTTACTCCACTTTTGCAGTATTAATCACTATCTTGGCATGAGAGTATAGCAAATCATCTAGGTTTTTGATTTTACTAAGCGACAGTCATGTAAGATCGGTTTACTATAAAGATTATATAGCACTAAGACAAATGGTGGAGGAGAATTTTAATGTCAGAAGGTAAACAAATTCAGCGTAGTGTTTTCTTTATCTCGGATGGCACGGCAATTACCGCTGAAACGCTTGGACACTCACTATTAGCGCAGTTTCCAAATGTAAAGTTTGACATTCATATTATCCCTTATATTAGCTCTGAAGAAGCCGCAACCAGTGTGGTTGCAGAGATCAATGCGCGTGCTCTGCAAGACGGTGAAAAACCACTGGTTTTTGATACTTTAGTCGACCCTTATGTGCGGGAGATTATTAATACCGCAAATGCCGTAAATCTTGATGTATTTGAAGGGCTTATCAGTAAGTTATCGGATGAGTTGCAGGTGTTGCCTACAACTTTAGTCGGTCAAACCCATGCGGTGACTGATACTGCCTCCTATAAAGCCCGTATCGATGCGGTACATTTTGCCTTGGACAATGATGATGGCGCGCGTACGCGTCATTATGATAAAGCCGATCTGATTCTGATTGGGGTGTCGCGTTCGGGTAAAACACCTACCTCTATTTATTTGTCTTTGCAATTTGGTATTCGGGTGGCCAACTATCCACTAACAGAAGAAGATCTGGACGATAATCGCTTGCCAGCGGTACTGCGTCCGCATAAAAACAAGCTGTTTGGCTTGATGATTGATGCAGACCGTCTCGTCGCGATTCGCACTGAACGTAAGGCCAATAGTCGTTATGCCAGCTTTAGCCAGTGCCAGATGGAGCTGCGTGCCATTGAAGGAATCTACATTTCGGAAGGAATCAAGTACCTGAATGTCTCTGAAATGTCGATTGAAGAAATCTCGACACGTGTCTTGCAAATGACGGGTTTAAAACGTCGAATTGGCTAAAAAGCCAAACAGAGCCAAACTTTGATTTGGCTCTGTTTTATAGCTAAAAAATACCAATAAGTGCTTATTTATAGAAATAATGTATGGTTTTTATAAATTTAAAAAATATCAAGTATCATATTTAAAAATACAAAAGAGCGTTATTTAATCAATTTGTTAAATAAGTACACTATTAATCCTGGGTGTAGAGTTCTAGATTTCATCAATTTTTCATGTTGAGCTGCCAACGTAGCTTATTCTTCTGCTAAATAAGTATGAATAATAATATCGACCTGATGCTGATCTCCATTGATACAGCAAATACTGTTTTCAGTAATTTTTAGGATTGGCCAGGTAATCAGCTGGCAATTTTCCCGCTGTAGCGCGGCATAATAATGATCTGACTTGAGATAGGTGTTAGGAGAAGATGCAAGATTTGGCATTAACTGGCGTCTTAACCACAGATTTTGTACCTGATTTTCCAGAAATCTGAGGGAAAGCAGACTCTTAATCCGGTTGTTAAATAGACGGCGATTTTTACCAATCAATGGATGATTAATAATGCGTTGCAGAATGCGGTCTGACCCTGGCAGCACAAAAGCAGGATTAATCTGAAAAACTTTCACCGAACCGGCATGTTGACTAATTTTATCCAGCTGGGTAACGGTAAACTGGTCTGTGCCAATAATTGCAATATCTTTGTTTGAATAATCCAGCTGCATAAGCTCGGAAGAAGCGATATTTATTCCGGTAAACAGCTGGAAATGTTCGGGATGATTTTCAAAAATGCCAGCGTGTAGATCTTGCTTGGTGGCCATTAGACTTCCTTGAATTTATTTAATAATTGATTTTCTTTGTCCTAGATATAAACAAAAACCAGAAGCAGGGTAAAGGAGAAAATTTAACTTAGACAGTCATCTATTTGACAGAAATACAGCGGCTTATTTTTTTCTAAGTCAGGGGAGATAAATATGATTAAAAAGCGGTGGTGTTAAGTAAGAGAGAAGAATGAATAGAAAAAGTTTGGATGAAGGCGTTAAACAGGTTGTTGCTATTTTATTTGAAAGTTATACAACATCTACCCATTGCTGAGAATAGGTAGATGTCGCTTTCATTTATTGCCCGTTTTTAAGCTGCATCAACAGCTCAAAGTTATGCAGACGCTTGTCAGTGTCATAGATGTCACAAGTGAAGATAAACTCATCAACATCATATCTGGCTAAAAGTGATTCCAGCCCAGCTTTCACAGTTGCTTTGGAGCCGACCTGTGCCATGGCAAAGAAATTATCGACTGACATTTTTTCCGCAGGTGACCATAGACCGTCCATTGAATCTATCGGCGCTTTCAGTTTTAAGGTCTGACCACGAATCAATGACAAAACCCGCTGATAGGCACTGGTCGCCAGATATTCTGCTTCTTCATCGCTATCTGCCACACAGGTCGGTACACCCATTGAAACATAAGGTCGATCCAAGTATTCGGAAGGCTCAAAGTTTTCACGATACAGCTGAATCGCCTGACCGAGCATACGCGGGGCAAAATGTGAAGCAAAAGAATAAGGCAGGCCAAGTTTTGCTGCAAGTTGTGCACTGAACAAACTCGATCCGAGTAGCCAGACCGGAACATGCGTGCTTTGACCGGGAGTCGCAACAATACGCTGATTCGGCTCTGGATCTTTAAAATATTGCAAAATTTCCAGAATATCTTGCGGGAACTGATCTTCAGTTTCCTGACGGCCACGGCGCAGGGCACGCATGGTCATCTGGTCAGTTCCAGGAGCACGGCCCAGACCGAGTTCAACACGATCTGGATATAAGGTCGCTAAAGTTCCGAATTGCTCAGCCACCACCAGCGGCGCATGATTCGGGAGCATAATCCCGCCTGAGCCTAAAGTTAAGCTTTTGGTGTTCGCCAGTAAATAGCCTAAAAGAACGGCTGTGGCTGAACTGGCAATGCCATCCATATTGTGATGTTCTGCCAGCCACATTCGGCTATAACCCAGTTGTTCTGCTGCCTGGGCAAGCTCCAGCGCGTGGTTCAGCGCGAATTGAATAGTCTTATCGTCACGAACAGGAACCAGTTCGAGGATAGAGAACCGGGTATCGTTAAGTGTACGCATCGTATTACTCTTAAATAGACATGACTAAAAGCATACGACTTTGCATTGTATTTGTATATCGAAAAAAATCGATATAAGTGTAAACGAAAATAACAGGCAAAAAAATAAGCATCCGAAGATGCTTATTTAAGGAGGGAAGCTTAGAGAGTGCAGCCTTAACGACGACGGTTGTTGTAACGATAGTCATTCGTGCGGTAGTTTTTTGAACTGTAGCGACGGTCATAGCGGTCATCATAACGGCGATCCTCACTGACTTTTTTACCCAGTGCTGAACCACCCGCAGAACCTAGTGCTGCACCGATATAACCGCCATTGGTACCCGCCATGTTTCGGCCGACTGCATAACCCGCACCACCACCGAGGGCACCACCGATAATCGCACCATTACGGTCACGTTTGTTTGCCGCAACAGCTGCACCAGCACCACCACCAATCGCAGAACCGATGGTTGCACCGGTTGTACCACCCATTTTATTACCCACGGCTGCACCAACCACACCACCAAGTGCTGAAGCTAAAGCTGTATTGGTGGTATTACCGGCATTGGCTGCTGTCATACCCATGGCTGAGGTTGCTACAACAGCGATCATTAGAGATTTATAGTTCATGAGTACACCTTTTCGTATATCTAGCTGTATTTGTTGATAAGATCAATTTAATCTAGCAAGCGTCAAACAGCATGAAGGCCGTGTTGACGAATTGTGATTTTTATCTCCTTAATTTATTCATGATTTTGAGTGAATAATTTTATGTATTACATGAATTTGACTGTGTTTGAAAAGCATAAAAAAAGCACCCGAAGGTGCTCTTAATGACGAATGTCTGAGGTCTAACGCATTGATCAGTTATAACGGTAATGACGTTTTTTCTTGTAGTGGCGTGATTTGGCTTTTTCTGCAGTTTTGTCTTTGGAAATCTTGTTGCCTAATGCAGCACCACCGGCAGCACCCAGGGCTGAACCGATATAACCGCCATTGCTGCCGCCCATGTTTTTACCTACGGTATAACCTGCACCGCCACCCAAAGCACCACCGATTGCAGATTCAGTACGGTTCTTTTTGCTACTTGCCACTGCTGCGCCGCCTGCACCACCTAAGGCTGCGCCAAGTGTAGCGCCAGTATTGCCGCCCATGTTTTTACCTAGGGCTGTACCTGCAACACTACCTAAGGCACTTGCTGCTGCAACACGTGCTGTACTGTCTGCATGTGCATTTACCGCCATCATTGAACCAGCAGCTAAAACTGTACTCATTAAAAGTGCGTTGAGTTTCATGTCATCACTCCGTGTCCATTAACAGGACTGTATTTATTTCGATGTGGAAAATGTAACAAATCATGCCCAGAATAATATGAAGATGTTTCTCCATAATTCACTGCTTTATTTGATGAATTGTAAAATCTGCAAGAAATAAGCATAAGATCGATTATAAAAAAGGCAATTCCACTATTTTTAATCTTATTTGTTAACAAATGCTGCCGAGAGAGAATGATAGCGGCGTGGACTTACTCAATAATGATGTTCATTAGAAGCCAGAATCGTTAAACTAGGCGCAATTTTTTGATTTCGCTGTGCTAAATCGGTTTTTAGTTGCAGCCTATGTTTTGAGATTTTTTAAAAAATGAAAGAATCGTTACGTTTACGATTAGACCAACTCTCTGACCGCCACGAAGAGCTGACAGCATTATTGGCTGATATAGAAGTAATTTCAGACAATAAACGTTTTCGTCAGCTGTCGCGTGAGCATAATGACCTGACAGAAATCACCAGCGTTTGGAGCAAGTACAGACAGGCTGAAGAAGATATTGAAACAGCTCAGGCCATGTTGTCGGACCCGGACTTTAAGGAAATGGCACAAGAGGAAATCAAAGAAAATAAAGCTTTGATTGAAGCGCTTGAATCAGACCTGAATATTCTGATGATTCCAAAAGATCCAAATGATGCCAACTCTGCTTATCTGGAAATTCGTGCCGGAACCGGCGGCGATGAAGCAGCGATTTTCTCGGGTGATCTGTATCGCATGTATAGTAAATACGCAGAAAATCAAGGCTGGCGTATTGAAATCCTGTCAGAAAATGAAGGTGAACACGGCGGTTATAAAGAAGTGATTTGCCTGATCAATGGTGACGGTGTATATGGTCGCTTGAAGTTTGAGAGTGGTGCGCATCGTGTACAACGTGTGCCAGCAACCGAATCGCAAGGTCGTGTACATACGTCTGCTTGTACCGTTGCGATCTTACCGGAAGTTGATGTCGATACTTCGGTAGAAATCAATTCCTCGGATCTGCGTATTGATACTTATCGTGCCTCAGGTGCCGGCGGTCAGCACATTAACAAAACTGACTCTGCGGTACGTATTACCCATATTCCGACAGGCACAGTGGTTGAGTGTCAGGATGAGCGTTCGCAGCATAAAAACAAAGCCAAAGCGATGGCTTTGCTAGTTTCACGTCTGGAAAATGCCAAACGGGCGGCGGTAGATGCGGCAACTTCTGAAATGCGCCGTGATCTGGTCGGGTCGGGTGATCGTTCAGAACGTATCCGTACCTATAACTATCCGCAAGGCCGTATGACCGATCACCGCATTAACCTGACCTTATATAAGCTGGATGCAGTGATGGAAGGTGATCTGACCGAATTGCTGGACAGCTTGCATCGCGAATATCAGGCCGATCAGCTGGCCATGCTTGCACAGCAGAATGGTGGATAATGAATATTTTACAAGCACTGGCTTTGCGCGGCGAAGCCGAGAGTTACGAACGTCAGGAAAATGCCTGGTTGCTGGAACACATCACCAAGATTGATTCATTTGATCTGCTGATGAAAAAAGACCAGGAATTAAGCCCGGAGCAGGAACAGGCTTATAAGGATGGTCTGGCGCGGATTGCTGCCGGTGAGCCTTTGGCTTATGTCACTGGTTCACAGCCATTCTGGACTTTGGACCTGAAAGTCACCAAAGATACTTTGGTGCCACGTCCGGATACTGAAGTGCTGGTTGAAACCGTATTAAAGTTGGATCTGCCTGAAGATGCCCGTGTGGCAGACTTGGGTACAGGTACAGGCGCAATTGCCTTATCGCTTGCATCGGAACGTCCTGACTGGAAAGTGGTTGCCTCGGATATTTATGCGCCTACGCTGGAAGTGGCGAAATACAATGCAGAACAGCATGACATTGAAAATGTTGAGTTCTTGCTGGGTTCCTGGTTAAAGCCATTTGGCCGTCAGTTTTTTGATGTGATTGCTTCAAATCCGCCGTATATCGATGCGAACGATGCGCATATGCAGCATCTGGCAACCGAGCCGGAACGTGCCTTGGTTGCACAGAAAAAGGGTCTGGCTGATTTGGAAGATATTATTATTCAGGCCAAAAAGCACTTAACCGTCAAGGGTTGGGTGGTGCTTGAACATGGCTATGATCAGGCCGATGCCGTACAGCATTTGTTCAGACAGGCAGGCTATAAGCAGGTTCGTACTGTCAAAGATTATGGCGGTAATGATCGGGTGACTTTGGGCCAGTGGCCGCATTAATTTTCAGCATAAAATCTGTATATTAAAAAAGCGGCCTTGATGGCCGCTTTTTAGTTGTCTTTCACTTTATCTGCTTTTAACCACATCACGCCAACGTAGTAATCGGGTTTCCAGTATCTTCATGAGCTTATCGCTAACTTTCCCTAAAATGGCCAATAAGATAATCGCAATGATCACGATATCGGGTCTGGATGTCTCCCGGCCATCACTGAGTAAATAGCCGATACCTTGGGTTGCGGCAATCAGTTCTGCAGCAATCATAAACATCCATGACAGGCTTAAGCTATTCCTTAAACCGGTCAATATGCCAGGGGATGCAGCCGGCAAGACAATTTGCTGAATCTGCTGCCAGTATTTCAAACGATACACTTGTGCTACTTCAATCAGTTTACGATCCACGCCCTGTATGGCCGCTACGGTATTGGTATAGGTCGGAAAGAAAGCACCAATTGCGATCAAGGTGATTTTTGAGGCTTCATCAATCCCCAGCCAAAGCAGTAAAAGAGGAATCCAGGCCAAACTTGGAATCGATTTAATTGCAGAAAATGAGGGTTCCAGAAATTCTTCTGCCTGCTTATTCAGACCCACAAAAATGGCAAAGACTAATCCCAGACCACTCCCGATCGCAAAGCCCAATACTACCCGCCAGCTACTTAGCCCGATATGTTGCCATAAATCGCCTTCTGCCAGTTCAGCCAAAGACTGAAGCAGACTACTCGGTGCAGGCAACAGATACGGTTCAATCACACCGCTACGCACCAGTACTTCACATAGAATGATTAAAATGACAGGAAGGGTCAGACCTTTCAGGATCGAAAGACAGCGTGACAAAAAAACCGACCTGGGTGATTGATTCTGCACGAGTTGTTCCGGGATGCTTTTAGCTAGAGCCATTATTTGCTCACAACCTTTTGTGCATATTTGGCATCAAGCAGCTGAGACACCACTTGATTGACATTGGTGCCTTTACGTACCAGATTTTCTTCGGTCAGAATCGTGCCGGCTTTTTGTAAGGCCTTAATATGTTTGGCTGTAGGAATATTCTGATCCAGATTGGTACGGCTGAGCTGAAGTTTGGCAACGTTTAATGGCAGTTTTGTTTCACGTGCCAAAAGTTCAGCCAGTTTGTCCGGATTGGCTTTGGCCCATTGGCGTGCCTGTTCATAGGCTTTAAGCACGGCTTCAATTGCTTCCGGGCTTTGTTTGGCAAAGTTTTCCTTTACACTTAAAACGCTATAAGAATTAAAGCCCACATTGCGATATAGCAGTTTGGCACCTGACTGTACTTGTGCAGAGGCCATTAGTGGATCTAAGCCAGCCCAGGCATCGATCTGTTTACGTTCTAGTGCGGTTTTACCATCCGGATGCTGTAAATGTACCAGTTGAACATCACCTTTACTGAGGCCGACAGTATCCAGAGCTTGCAAAGTGAACAGGAATGGATCGGTACCTTTGGTTGCTGCAATTTTTTTACCTTTTAGGTCTTTCAGGGATTTTATCGGCGAGTCTTTTGCAACGACCAGTGCAGTCCACTCTGGTTGGCTTTGTATATATACAGTTTTAATCGGGCTGCCATTGGCACGACTGAGGACGGCAGCCAAACCTGCAGTCGAAGCAAAATCGACACTGCCACTGTTTAAATACTCTAGAGAACGATTACTGCCTTGGCTAAATACCCATTTGATTTGTGTTTTCGGAAGTGCTTTTTCTAAAAGTTTTTGCTCTTTTAGCACCAGACTGGTCGGAGCATAATAAGCATAATCCAGTTTTAGCTCTGCCGGAATGGCTGCGAACGTTATACCACTGATCAGGGAAGAAGAAACTGTCAGTACCACCAATCTTGTGGAGATCAATATTTTTTTCATGCTTATCTCAAAGTCATCATAATGAATTTTTCGACATAAATAGCGGGTGTTGAGTGAAGATGCAAAAGAGAAAAACAGATAAGAAAATCAAAAAATAAAATATTTAAAAAATCTTATTTAAGTGTTTGAAATTGTAAAAAAATTAGTAGGGTTACTAACTAAGGAAAACTTATATGAAATTCTTTAAAATCTAGCATCAAACTGAATAAGCTGAATTTTATGTAAAACAAGGCAATAAATATAGAAAATAAATTGCATCAAGATAAACGCCAATCTCAACTTTTAATTAAGTTTTCCAACTGTAAAGGAGGATTACCTAATTGAGAATTTAAAACGACTGAAATTGTATGTGAAAGAATTTTTCGAGTGATACGATGAGATAAATGCCATAGATCTCTAGCCCTGACTTTTTGTATATTAAACTGCGCTGTTAGTTGTCCTATGACTGTTTCAATTTTCTTTCGGGCATTCATTAGTATTCTCATAGCTTCTTTCGGTCGATGATCAACCATATTTTTTCTAAATGGTGTTTGTAAATCAACAGACTGTAAATCATAATATTTTTTTAGTTCAGGTCTTAAAATACCCTTTATCAGCACCAAGCAAACCATGAATATTCTGTGTGATTTCAGGTGCAACATCTCGTTCATCACAGTTTGCTGGAGCAAAAGTATAATCTGTAATCATTCCTGAGAAATTAATCACAATATGTCCTTTAAAACCATAATATTTTTCTTGTTTAGCTGCACAATAACTGAAGCCAGCATCGGTTTTAAAATTTCTATATTTTTTTGCTCGAGCATAGCGACAAACAGGAATAGGAAAACCATCAATAAAATGAATATTATCGTGCATAAAGGTTTTTCTAATCTTGGTCATAATTTGCTGATTGACTTGCCATAAATTTGCACAGTGTTTACAGAAATTAGGATAAGAACCTAATTTTGGAAACCAGTCCAAGTAATTGTGTTTAAAATATTTCCAGATATTTTTATCAGAATCCAATCCTAAAAATTCACCTACAATTTGTATAGTCATTATTTCAATATCGGTTAAAGCTGGAGGAAATCCTCTCGTTCTTAATGGCTTTGTGACGATAAGTGAATAGCAAGAATCTATGAATAAATACACAGAAATGATAAATTCGTAAATGGACATAACACGAGGTAGTTTTCTTGGTCGAAATCTAAATTGTGTTATGTCCTTTTTATTTCAATAGTCTAGAAAGTTGAAATTCGCGTAAGATAAATGAATAAGTATAAAAAAAGCGATACATCTGCATCGCTTTTTTGGGGTTGGTTCAATTTAGACCGGATAGTCTTGCAGGCAGTCATAGACTTCGACTTGATCTAAGCCACCGGTTTCCATTGCCAGACAAAGCGCTACAACTTTCACAGTATCTGCCAAGTATTGTTCATCTTTGAGCGCAATACCTTGTTGCAGGGCGACAATGCGATCTGCCGGAATTTCTAAGGCTGCGGCAGTTTCAGTTGCATCAACACGGTTAAAGAACTGAACCACAACATCTTTAAGCGCTGAGTCAGAGGCACTTAAAATAGCTTGATTAAGCTGTTCAGAGATTTGATCAGCTGAATGAACTAAAGCATTGGCGAAGTTTTGAACAAGATTCTGTTCAAGAACATCAGTCATCTTTAACATGAAAATACCTTCAACTTAGGAGAAAATTTGGGAGTACAGCCAATAGCAAAGTGCTATAAATTGAGTGAAAAATAATCTATTCTCAGGCGAATTGCAAAGCTTTCTGGATGACTGTGTAGTCCTGCTAATATATGCTGCAGGGCTTGAAATTTATAATCACAGTAAAAATATGAACTTAAGTTTCAATAAAATTTTATTAATATTTTTTAAGTATCAATTTATATAAATTATCTAATATTATTTTGACGATAAGCTCCCGGACTGACTCCAGTCCATTTCTTAAAGGCACGATGAAAGGCGCTGGATTCCTGGAAGTTGAGCTGGTCACTGATGTCTTGCAAGCTTTGCTCAGTACGCGTCAATAATTCGATTGCGGTATCCCGGCGTATTTCATTTTTTAATTGCTGGTAGCTGACCCCTTCGCTTTTTAAACGCCGTTGTATGGTCGCCTCGGACATATTCATTTTTGAGGCAAGATCATTCAGTTCTAGCCATTCTGACGGTGAAACTTGCAGAAGCTGTCTGCGAATCTGGGTGCTGAGTGCATAAGGATTTTTAAAACGCACCAATAAATTGTGAGGCGTTTGTTGAATAAACTGATACCAGGATTGAGCATCCTGCTTAATCGGCAGTTGCAGATAGCTTGCATCAAACTGCACATAGTTTTCATTGGCCTGATATTCAATCTGTTCACAAAAACGGACTTTATAATCAAAATCATCGAGTGGTGCAGGACATTTTAATTGAATCTGATTCAGCAAAATCCGTTGTCCACTTAACCAGCAGATCAAGGTATGAATCAGCATCAGATAGGTCGCATAACTAAACATGCGTTTTGTAGATTTTAAATCATAAATCACGATATAGGCATAGTGTTCCTCAACGAGAAGCGTGCTTTGCAGATCGTCCAGAATCAAGTTGAGAAATTGCAAAATGTGTTGTAGCGCCTTTTCCAGTGTATCTGCCTGCATAAGCATTTTTGAAAGCAATTTAAAGCTGCCACGGCGCATGGCATGACTGTCCATGCCAAAAAATTCGTCATTCATGCTGTCTGCAAGCACTGTCCATAATTGGGCAAACTGGCTTACCGACACGCGCGCTTGAGGTGCATTGAGTACTTCGGCTGGAATATTGGCTTTTTTCAGAATAGTAGAGATATCAAATTCTAATCGTTTGGCATCGAGCAAGGCTTCCTTGACCAAGTCGATCGAAATAGTCCCTTTGCTATATTCCAGTGCAGGCTTATGCATGTTCAGTGTGACATCCTCATTTTTATTGTCCAAATACCTCAGGCAAGATGCAATATTTGGAAATTGTACAGAATAAAAACTCTGTTTACTCTGCATATTAAGTCGTATCTCAAATAGAAAATTATCAGGGAAGAAATATGAAAATTCAGGGAAAAGTCGTTGTGATTACCGGGGGAGCATCGGGTTTGGGTGCAGCGACAGCCACGCATCTGGTTGCACACGGTGCCAAAGTGATTCTGGTCGATATGAATCAAGAGCAGGGTGAGGCATTACAGCAACAACTGGGTGAGCAGGCTGAATTTGTACAGCTAGATGTCACCGATGAGCAGGCCGTAGAAACGTTCTTTGCACATGTCGAAAATGCGTATGCTCAACTGAATGGTTTGATCAACTGCGCAGGTATTGCACCTTCTGCCAAAGTGCTGGGGCGTAACGGTATTCATGAATTGGCGATGTTCCAAAAAGTGCTGAATATTAACGTGAATGGCACATTTAATATGCTACGTCATGCAGCGGCGTTAATTGCAAAATATGAACTGCAATCTGGTGAAGAAGAGCGTGGCGTGATTGTAAATACCGCTTCGGTCGCCGCTTATGATGGTCAAATTGGCCAGACCGCTTATGCTGCTTCCAAAGGTGCAGTGGTGGCGATGACTTTACCTTTGGCTCGTGAACTGGCACGTGAAGCCATTCGAGTGATGACCATCGCCCCGGGCATTATGGAAACCCCGATGCTAAAAGGTATGCCGCAAAATGTTCAGGATGCTTTGGGACAAATGGTGCCATTCCCATCACGTTTGGCTAAACCTCAGGAATTTGCCCAGCTGGTGGGGCATATTTTTGAAAATAGCTATTTAAATGGTGAAGTGATTCGTCTGGATGGCGCGATTCGCATGCAGCCTAAATAAGTCTTCGATTTATATAGGACATGATGATTTGCACAGCTGCCAGTTTCTCATTGAATTTAAATGACTTTGTTTAAGCATGCATTTTCTTTTGAAGGATCAAAAGAAACAAAAATCCTTTGCGAAACTGAAGATACATCCCTGTATCTCAGTTTCGCAGGCGACATCCATGCCGCCTTAACTGACGTTCCAACGATCTCAATAGTAAAAAGCTTGAAGTAAATAAAATAGATATAGAAAGGGAAGTTCAATGATTTTAAATGATGAACAAAAAATGATTCAGGACATGATGCGCAATTATTCGCAGCAGAAACTGAAACCAACAGCGGCCTTACGCGATAAAACAGCACAATTTCCTGCACAAGAACTCAAAGAACTGGGTGAGCTTGGCGCACTGGGTATGACCGTTGCTGAAGAATGGGGCGGTGCAGGTCTGGATTATGTTTCTCTGGTTTTGGCACTTGAGGAAATTGCCGCAGGAGATGGGGCAATTTCGACTATTATTAGTGTGCAGAATTCTTTGCCTTGTGGGATTACCCAGCGTTATGGCACCGAAGCACAGAAACAGCAGTATTTAACTAAACTGGCCACCGGTGAATGGCTGGGTTGTTTCTGCTTGACAGAACCTCAGGCCGGTTCAGATGCCAGTTCTTTAGAATGTAGGGCCGAACGTGATGGCGATGAATGGGTACTTAATGGCACCAAGCAGTTTATTACCACGGGCAAACATGCACAGATCGCATTAGTCTTTGCTGTGACAGATAAATTGGCAGGGAAAAAAGGCATTTCATGTTTTCTGGTACCGACCGATGCACCGGGTTATATCGTGTCACGCCTAGAGGAGAAAATGGGTCAGCATTGTTCCGATACCGCGACGATTGTTCTGGATAACTGCCGGATTCCGGTGGAAAACCTGCTGGGTCAGGAAGGTGAAGGCTACAAAATTGCCTTGTCCAATCTTGAATCTGGTCGTATTGGTATTGCAGCACAATCAGTCGGGATGGCTCGGGCTGCGCTGGATGCAGCGGTGGAATATGCCAATGAACGTAAAGCCTTTGGTGTAGAAATTGTGCAGCATCAGGCAGTGGCTTTCAGGCTGGCAGATATGGCGACACAAATTGAAGCGGCACGTCAGCTGACCTTGCATGCGGCAACTTTAAAAGATGCTGGTTTAGCCTGCTTAAAAGAAGCCTCAATGGCAAAACTGTTTGCATCAACCATTGCAGAACGGGTCTGTTCCGATGCGATTCAGATTCATGGTGGCTACGGTTATGTCTCTGATTTTCCAGTAGAGCGTATTTACCGTGATGTGCGCGTGAGCCAAATTTATGAAGGTGCATCGGATATTCAACGTTTGGTGATTGCGCGTGAAGTCTGTCAACGTTGATTTTGATTAAAAAATAGATTTTGGTCGATATTCAAATCTGGCATTTCGGTTGATGGATATGGAAATTGCCAGGATCAAGCAACCCTGATTAGCTAAAGACAGACAGTATGCAGAAGATAAATAAAGCAGCATGATTCATGTCTTAGTCATCAGGCATGAATTAGATGTGAAGAAACTATGCTGATGGAATCAGCAGGAACAACAACGATAAGTGGACACACTCAGGCAAGGTCGCCTGAAAAATACAACAGGATAGAGGTTGTCGTCATGAAGACACTAGAACAAGCATATGTTGATTTCAATTTTGAAAATATGGTTCAGGAACATCTGGCTGGAAATGCAGAGTCCATCAATGCCTATACTGAATGTTGTGGACGTTACCTTGGCCAAAACCGAACCGCACTGATCTGGGAAGGCAAAAATGGTCAAACAGAGCAGTGGACATTTGAACAATTGGCAACTGCTTCAGGACAGCTGGCCAATTATATGCATTCTCTGGGTTTAAAAGCAGGAGATTGTATAGCTGGACTACTGCCAAGAACACCTGCACTCTTAATTACTATTTTGGCCACCTGGCGGATCGGTGCTATCTATCAGCCTTTGTTCACTGCCTTTGAAAGTAAAGCAATTGAGCATCGTATGAGTACAGCCGCTACTCAACTGATTGTCACCGATCAAGAGCAGCGCTTGAAACTGCATGATCTGAATATTCCAAATATTCTGACCGTACATCAGGCAGTGGCAGATCATTATCCGGATGCTGACTTTTGGACCGAGTTAAAGCAGCAGTCAGAAGAGTTTGAGCCAGTGAGTGGCCAATTTAATGATATTTTTCTGATGATGTTTACTTCAGGCACCACAGGCTTGGCAAAATCGGTTCCTGTACCTTTAAAAGCGTTGTTGGCCTTTAAAGGCTATATGCTGCACGCCGTAGATCTGCGAGAAGAAGATTCCTTCTGGAATCTGGCCGACCCAGGTTGGGCCTATGGACTATATTATGGCATTGCGGGCCCGCTCAGTTTAGGTCATAGCATCATTATGGATGAACGTGGATTTAGCGTCGATAATGCTGTACATATCATTGAGAAATATAAAGTCAGTAACCTGACTGGCTCGCCAACTGCATTCCGGATGTTCTTTGGCTTTAAAGAAAAATTTGATGCAGGCATCAGTTCGCATTTGCGTGTGGTCAGTAGTGCAGGTGAACCGCTTACGCCTGAAGTGATCCAGTGGTTCAATCATGATTTAAATGTGAATATTTATGATCAATATGGACAGACTGAACTCGGTATGGTGATCGCCAATCATCATGGCTTGGAGCATCATAAAAAAGTGGGTTCAGCTGGATTTGCGATTCCGGGGCATCGCTTTGCGGTATTGAACGCAGAACATCAGGAAGTCGAAAAAGGCGGGATTGGAATCTTGGCAATTGACTGTGCAGCTTCACCCTTGATGTGGTTTAAAGGCTATGCCGGTCATAATCGAAAGTCTTTTGTCGGGCAGTATTATCTCACTGGTGATACCGTGAAGCTGAATGAATATGGCGGTATTGATTTTATTGGGCGTGCAGACGATGTCATTACAACTTCGGGCTATCGGGTTGGGCCTTTTGATGTAGAAAGTACTTTGCTTGAATGTGAAGAAGTGCTTGAATCTGCAGTCGTCGGCAAGCCAGATCCAGAACGTACTGAAATTGTGAAAGCCTTTGTAGTACTTAAATCAGCATATCCAGCCACTGAAGATTTGATGTTGAAACTGCAAAGTTATGTACGTTCACGCTTATCCAAACATGCCTATCCGAAAGAGATTGAGTTTGTGACGTCTTTGCCTAAAACATCGAGTGGCAAGATTCAGCGCAATTTACTCAAACAGCAGGAAGTTGCCAAACTTCAAGAGATGAAGCGAGTCAGTTAATTTTTCAAATTAATTGTTTGATTGAATGTTCAAAGGCTGCCATGGCAGCCTTTGGTTTTTTTAGGAAATAAATCTTCTACTTAAATTTTAGTCAGATATTGAGCTGATTTCCCCAAACTTATATCTTCAAGAGAGCAGATTGAGGCAAGCTAAAATTATAATTTTTATGTCATTACAGTAAAATTACATTAATATTTAAAATGAAATATATCAAAAATTTAGCCTCTTAATTTCAAGAGGCTAAATCTCATTCATTACCAGATATTACCTTGTAGATTCACTTTTTGATGTTCTGCATGAGGTTCGCCCGCTTCACCAGTTACGCCGCCTTTTAAGGCTTTAAAAAGCTGGGTGACTTTGTTGTCTGTCACATTCCAATATTCTGCGCTGACTGCTTCAGCAATCAATACCCGTACGGTAGGATCATCTTTGCCTTCAAACCAGTTTTCAGCCCACGGATTCCACAACTGTTCAATCAGAATGCGGTCAGTACTGATCTGGGCATGTGCACTAATCGACACGTAAATACCATCTGATGGTTTTGCAAAAGACAGACCAATCTGACCACGGCCTGTTTCTGCTGCTTTGACCAGATCATTGGTGTTACGCAGGATGAAATATAAGTTTTGACGTTCATTCATCTGCTCGGAGTTCAGCATGGTCATCGGCTGGGAGTGTATTTCATGTGTGTCGGTTAAATGGCTGATCATGGTGTAACGAACATCCTTGATCAATTCCCATAATTTTTCACGATTATCATGTTGAGTATTGTTATGCTCGGTCATGTATGTTCTCCATACGATTTTATGAAAGCTGAAAAGATTGCTTGGTATTTTCAGATTAATCATATTTAGAGACAGATGCCTTAGGTCTCACTGAACTCATACATTTTCATACTCAAATACAGGCAGAGACTACAGAATTGCTAAACAAGGCAGTTCTATTTACAGGGTAATTCAATAGCAAAGATTTTAAAAACTTCAGGTTTGACACCTTTTATAAATTAGAAGGAACAGTTTGCCGGAACCGTTTAATTGAGGTGATTCAAAAAATCTTGCCAAGCCATAGCGGCTGCATCTTGATACCGAACGTTTAGCTGATATGCTATTTGCCTCAACGATTGCCGAACCATTTATTGATGTGCTGTGAATTGAATGTGAGATTGATATTCCAGAGATTTATCAGCCTTTAGAAACTTCAGTAAAGCTAATTTTACGATCATTGTTAAAAATTTTCGAAACAAGGAAAGACGTTGTCTACATTTAACATGGATACCATATCCCCAGAATTCGAACTCACCGATGCTGAACTGCATCTGTATAGCCGTCAGATTCTTCTGGATGGCTGGGATATTGACGCTCAAGAACGGTTAAAATTTTCTAATGTCTGCATTATTGGTTGTGGCGGGATAGGCTGTGCACTGGCAGAACTTCTGGCACGTGCAGGTGTGGGAAAAATTACCCTGATCGATCCGGATACCATCGAGATGAGTAATTTACAGCGACAACTGGCATTTATACCGCAGGATATTGGATTTTATAAGGCAGAAACGCTGGCCAAAAGACTGAGTCAGGTTAATCCGAACCTACAAGTTGAATATGTGAATCAGGCCTTAACGGCTGAAAATGCAGTAAGTGTGATTGAGCATCAGGATCTGGTATTGGATGGCTGTGATCAGTTTGCCACACGTTATCTGGTCAATCAGATTTGCGTGGAGCTGAATGTGCCCTTATTGAGTGCTTCTGCGATTGGCTTGCAAGGTCAGCTATTTATGGTCGAAGGGGATTCCGCCTGTTATGCTTGCCTGTTCCCGCCAGAAAATCAGGCCGATGAAAGTCTGCGCTGTGCAGATTCCGGTGTACTGGCCACCACACCGAATGTGATGGCCAGCTTACAGGCACATCATGCCTTGTTATATCTGGGATTAGGTCAGATACCACTTCGACAAAAGCTGTTGTTATGGGATGGACTGAGTTTTAAGCAGCGGATTCTCGCTTTCGAAAAAGATACAGATTGCCCAATCTGTCAGGCAAGATAAGCCTGCAAAGTGAATTTTTTTTGCTACACTGCGTTTAATTAATTTTTCCTAAGACATTATGAAAAACAATATCTGGTTAGATGGAATACGTTCAGTTGCCCGTATGGGGGAAACAGCAGTCGTCGCGGCAAAGGCGGGCTTTAAATATGCCACTGAAAAGCCGAGCAATGCCAAACTCATGCGTGAAACTTTTGAATCCTTAGGTTCGACTTATATCAAGCTGGGTCAGTTTATTGCCAGCACACCGTCGCTGTTTCCACGTGAATATGTAGAAGAATTTCAGGGTTGTCTGGATCAGACTCCACGCTTGCCGTTTAGCTATATCCAGCAAGTGTTGGCTTCTGAATTTGCAGGTCGTAATCTGGACGAAATCTTTGCATCGATTGATGAAACGCCGTTAGCCTCTGCATCTATTGCACAGGTGCATGCGGCCAAACTGGTGTCTGGCGAAGATGTCGTGATTAAGGTACAAAAACCCGGTGTAGAGACTATTTTATATACCGACCTGAATGTATTGCATTGGGCGACCAAGTTGCTGGAAAAAGCAGTACCAAAAGTCAAGTTTGCTTCACTGGCCGATATTGTCGATGAAATCAAAACCCGTATGGTGCGTGAAGTCGATTTCATTGAAGAAGCCCAGAATCTGGATGATTTTGTTAATTACCTGAATATCACCAATAATAAGGCAGCGACTGCACCTAAGGTTTATCATCAGTATTCGACCCGTCGTGTGCTGACCATGCAACGCTTGTATGGTGTGCCATTGACCGATTTTGAAGTGGTCAAAAAAGTATCCAAAGATCCATCTCAAGTACTCATTACCGCAATGAACACCTGGTTTGGCAGCCTGATGATGTGTAACAGTTTCCATGCCGATCTGCATGCAGGCAACCTGATGCTGCTCGAAGATGGCCGTGTCGGTTTTATCGATTTTGGCATTGTTGGCCAGCTCAAACCTGAGGTATGGACGGCATGTATGGCATTTATGGATTCATTGCAACATACCAATTATGAGTTGATGGCACAGAACATGCTGAAAATGGGTATGACTGCTGTGCAGATTGATACCAAAGTTCTGGCAGCGGATCTTGAGCGTTTATTCAGTGGCGTATTGATGGCAGACCCTCAGGAGCTGTTAACATCAAATCCGGCTGATCTGAACGATATCATGATGGATATGGTGGCTGTGGGTGAACGTCACGGCATCCGCTTCCCGCGCGACTTTGCTTTGCTGTTTAAGCAAATGCTGTATTTCGACCGTTTTATGCGAATTTTGGCACCATATACCGATATCTATGCCGATCAGCGTTTGCAAATGGTGCAGAGCATGGATCCGAATCTGCTGTTAAAGCATTAATCTTAAACCCATCTAGACTTGGAAAAATCCCCCTAAATCCCCCTTTTTTAAAGGGGGACTTTAAAAGCTCCTCCCTTTAAAGAGGAGCTTGAGAGGGATGTGGTCAGTATTAAATTCTCGAGCAATCCAATGGACGCCATTATTATTGAAGGTTTAAAGGTTGAGACAGTCGTGGGCTGCTTTAACTGGGAGCGTCAAATTATTCAGCCTCTAATGCTGGATTTGACCATTCAAACCGATTTAGAACAGGCATCAAATTCAGATGCTCTTGCAGATACGCTGAATTATGCAGAAATTTGTGAGATTTCAGCCAAGGTCATTCAAGAAGCTCAGCCTGAATTGATTGAACATGCAGCAAAGTTAGTGCTGAATGCACTTTTTACTACCTTTACAGCAATTGAATCGATTAATATTACGATCCGTAAGCCTGCCATTATCGCGCAAGCCAATTCTGTAGGGATACGTCTTGAACGCCACCGAAACGATTTTCGCTCTAGCATTAGCGAGTAATTGTCATCCTCAGCAACATTTTCAAGCTGCACAGCAAGGTATTTCTGAATGGGGAGAAGTCCAGTTCTCTCCCATTTATAGGATTCCTTGCCGGGATGGCATTGGAGCTGACTACTGGAATGCGGCATGTCTATTAAAAAGTTCGGTGTCGAGTGCAGAAATTATTGAGCTGCTCAAACAGCTGGAACAGGCATCAGGGCGGACACGTCCATCGCATCAAATTACCCTGGATGTAGATCTGATTGCCTGGGGATCAGATCTTCGACATATGCAGTTTAATGAAAAAAAATTGCCCCTGGCTTTGGATGTAAAAGTTCCCATGTTTGATATCTGGCAAGACCCTGTATTCGAGCATGAGTTACATTGTTTCCCAAGAGTTGAACAGCTGATTTAAATCAAATCACCTAATTTTTTGCTGATGTAATTTATGCAATACGAATGTTTAAAAGCCTGATCAAGCAAGATCAGGCTTTTTTATGATGCAGTTTTTTGTTTTTATATGAAAAGAAAAATTCAGATAAGATGGCTCAGGTGGAGTTTAGGAATCATTTAAAAATGAAAATATTGGAAATTGTGGTTTCGGTGATTTTAATCCTTGGGATCCTTTATGTGATCCAATGGGGATTTCATGGTTTTCCGACAGGGAATTAATATTTGATTGATTTAAAGCTCTGGAATTTATTTTAAGCTCGATAAAAAACCTCAAAGTAGCAAGAAATGAATCATCGCTATTTCACTTTTTCTTGTTATAAAAAATGATCAGCAATACGATAATGATCGCCAAGATGGCAAGAATGATCGTAGTTTCCATAACAATACCTCTCAGACATAGATCTTAAGGTTTAAGCGTCTAAATTAAAACTGAACGTAAATTAAAATAAACTCAAGTTTTGTTAGAGCCGTTAGTTTTTCGAAAAAACATTTTTCAGTGATGTTAATAGAAGAACCGCTCAATCCTATTCTGTATTTAACTAAAAAATAAACCCATATTTAGGCAACAGACACATTAAATAATGATCCGATCCACGCACTGAATAACATGGCGATAATTCCCCACAGCATCACCCGAACTGCACCTCTCCAGACGCTCACTCCACCGGCATAGCTCGCCAGTGCACCCATCATCCCCAAACTTAAAACGCCAATCAGCATGACGCCTTTATCCAGATAGTGTTCCGGTAGAATCATGATTGAAATTAAAGGAAATAATGAACCTACCGTAAATGCCATAGCCGAAGAAAATGCAGCGAGAAAGGGCTGAGCCGAGGTATGTGCTGAAATACCAATTTCATCCCGGGCATGGGCATCCAAGGCATTATGGTCGGTCAACTGTTCAGCGACCTGTTGTGCCAAAGCGGGTTCCAGACCTCGTTGTATATAAATCGTTTTGAGCTCATTTAATTCATGGGTGGGATGGCGTTGCAGTTCGCGCTCTTCCATGAGTAGATCATTGGTTTCAATATCTTGCTGGGATTTTACTGAAATATATTCACCAGCTGCCATTGATGCGGCGCCAGAAATCAATCCGGCAACACAGGTTACCAATAAAATTTCAGTGGATGCTCCACTGGCTGCGATACCCACCACCAGACTGGTGACCGAAATAATCCCGTCATTTGCCCCCAGTACAGCTGCACGAAGCCAGCCCGCACGTTCGATATAATGTTTTTCAAGATGGTATGAATGGCGCACAATGAAGCCCTTTTTTATTATCATTATGATTATAGTAAATTTAAGTCATGTATAGATAGTAGGATTGAATCGATCTGAAAATTACCTTGAATGATCAGATCATAGTGCGCTTGGTTAAGTATTTTATCAATCCAAAATAAAACCGAGGTGAAATTCATTTATTCAAAAGACCAGACGGACTTGATATATAATTGATATCCAAGGGATCAAATTTATTTAATAAAAACAATTATATAAAAATTATAGCTGAGTGAGCTGGTTTAAAAAGAGAATTATCATGAAAGAAAAAAATGAGAGCCATAAATGTTTGGTGTGCGGCAAGCACTTTCTTCTGAAAGATCTTACTCCGATGGGAACGGTCAGAAAAGTCATTACTGAAGAGATTGGCAAGGATATTCCAGTCTGGACGCCGCAAGATTATATTTGTCAGACAGATCTAACCCGCTATCGTATGCAGTATGTACATTCATTATTAAGTTTGGAAAAGGGTGAGGTCACAGATCTTGAGGTCGAAGTGATTCATAGCATGCATCAGCATGAACTGATCACCAAAAATGTGGAAACGGAATTAGAGCAAAAGTGGACCTTGGGTGAAAGGCTGGCCGATAAAGTTGCAACTTTTGGTGGAAGCTGGGTCTTTCTGATCTGTTTTGCAATTTTTCTAGGTCTATGGATTACGATAAATACTGTGGTGATGGTGACTCAGCCTGCAGACCCTTATCCATTTATTCTATTGAATTTAATCCTTTCCTGTCTTGCGGCGATTCAGGCACCTATTATTATGATGAGCCAGAACAGACAGGAAGCAAAAGACCGCTTACGTTCGCAAAATGATTATCAGATCAACTTAAAAGCTGAACTGGAAATTCAGCATTTACATGAAAAATTAGATCATCTGCTGCTGCATCAATGGGAACGGTTGGCGCAAATCCAGGAAATCCAGTTAGACCTACTTTCTGAAATGAGCAAAAAAGATTAAAAGGATGCTGTGGAGAATCTCTATCATTTTATAGAGCTTATAAGTAATAAGATCGCCAGATGCCTTGAGTTTATTATCTCGCTCAAGATTTGAAGCGTAATAAAAAGCCCACAATGCGTGGGCTGAGATCGGATCGATCTTTTTAAATAAAATAACTGGTCTTGGTCATGAGTTTGGAAATAGCTGTCATGGTGATTTTGACCGGAGCAGGCAGATCTACACCGCCTGCCTTCAACGCTGTATCCCGATGATGCAGCTCATCTTCATTCATCTGTTCCAGAATGCGCCGAGAACGCTCATCTTGCGGCGGCAACTGACTGATATGATGCTGCAAATGCATGCTCACCTGACGTTCAGTTTCTGCGACAAAACCCAGACTGTATTTATCACCGGCAATTCCGGCCAGCGCGCCCATACCAAAGGACAGACCGTACCAGACCGGATTGAGCAGACTGGTATGGCTATCCAGTTCTTTCAAGCGGTCTTCACACCAGGCCAGATGATCCTGTTCTTCAACTGCCGCCTGTTCCATTTCACGACGCACATTCGGAAGTTTTGCCGTCATGGCCTGACCATGATAGAGCGCCTGTGCACAAACTTCACCACTATGATTGACCCGCATCAAACCTGCCACATGACGGGCATCGCTCACCGTCAATTGTGTTTCTACCGGTTGGGCTGGATTTTCACGTTGTGCCGATGTCGTGCCCGGGACGAGACTGCGTAATGCCTGATCAAAAGAATGAATCAGCTTGTCGACACCTGTATATTGACGCATGAATTAATCCTCCAAGGGTGTTTTCGCGGTTTTGATCATGGGTTTGAGTCGGAAAAGCAGCCATAGGGTAAACAGGCCGCTTAACACTGCGGTAATACAAAAAAGTATTTTAAGATCAAGCTCTAAAACACTTAAAATAATAATCGAAAATATAGCAGAAGATACCATGAAAACGGCATTCAGAATGTTATTTGCTGCAACCACACGCGCACGATGTGAGCGGGGAGAATGCGCCTGCATCATGGCATAAAGCGGTACGATATAAAAACCGCCACTAATCCCGAGTAAGGTCACTGCCAGCATCACATGGTAATAACTCCAGCCTTGCTGAAACACATCAGCCAGACCGATTAATTCACCGGTACGTGCTGGAACAAAGGCCAGACTTGCGGCCAGATACAGGGCAAAGACCACCAGACCAATAGCACCAAATGGCACCATCTTGATATTGACCTGGCTGCCACCGATTTTGCGGCATAAATATGAACCTAGCCCGATTCCGACAGAAAAGAAAGTTAAGAGCAGGCTGGCAACATTTTCAGAGGCATGCAGATTTTGCAAGGTCAGTTGAGGGATTTGAGTCAGATAGGTTGCGCCGTAAAACCAGTACCATGAGTTACCCAATAAAATGGTAAAGACTAATGGCAAACCCTGAGCATATTTTAATGTTTGCAAGCTAGTACGGAAAAAATTCCAGTCAATTTGCAGTTCTGGTGCAGGGATATTTTGTTTGAGAATATAACGACTCGATCCATAACCAATCAGGGCTATCACAACGACTGTTAAACTGATCCAGATCAGGTTGCCAGAAGATGCAGCAATGACCGCGCCACCCAGAATCATACCGAATAAAATCGCCAGCGATGTTCCGGACTGAAACAGGGCATTGCCAGACATCAGCTCATTGGGTTTTAGCACTTCCGGTAAAATGGCATATTTGATCGGGCCAAAGAAGGTGGACTGGGTTCCCATCAGGAATAAGGCAAATAACAGAATCCAGAGGTTGCCGAGCAGGAAACCCACGGTTCCCAACAACATAATCACAATTTCCAGAATCTTTAAATAGCGAATCAGCTGTGAACGTTCGTATTTATCGGCAATTTGTCCGGCGGTGGCTGAAAAAATAAAATAAGGCAGGATAAACAGCAAAGCAGCCAGATTATTCAAGGTGCTGATGCTGGCCGATTGTTGCTGAATCCAGCCGTAGGTGATGACCAGGAGTAACGCTTGTTTAAATACATTATCGTTTAATGCACCAAAAAACTGCGTCAGAAACATCGGTAAAAAGCGCCGAGAAGCTAACAAATGTTCATTTTTGTTCATATAGAGCGTGCTACATTAAGTTTTATTAAGAAATGTCAGTTATGCGTAAACATTGAGAAAAATCATGTAAGATACTTTCAGCCATGTAAAGGTAAAAACCAATCAATTAAGCTCTTTAGCTTATATTTTTCGGTCAAATAATCAATTAAAGAATGTATTCGTTTCGAGTTTGCCATGCCTGCAAAGAAAAAATTTAAAAAAACGATGCTTCATCGCAGTATGGGGTCGCTTATACCACTTCAGAGTGGGGCACAGCTGTGTATGAGCATTTTTTTTATGATGTTATCCCATCAGAGCATGGCACAAACCGAACAGCCTGAAACACCTGTGGCCATTTCTCAGGCAGAAATGGTAGATGAACTGTCCAAAGAAGCGATGCGACAGGGACTGGTCACATCTGAAAATGAAGCCACCGAAAAAATTGAAGAAGCGATACAGCCGGAAGCATCTGTCGACAGCATGTTGATGCTGGAACAACAGCAAAATGCAGGCTCCGGTCTGGACGTATTTACACCGATCCAGTTCGATGATCTGGAAGAGCTGCCGATCCAGTCCATTGACCAGAACATGGCGAATGAAATTTATCGTGAGGCCGAGCAAGCCAAGCAGGAAGCACAAAATTATCGCAATACCCAGACCGCTGAAACAGTCGTAGCAGATATCAGTCAGCAAGAGTTACTTGAAATCAATCAGGCACCTGTAAATGTCGACCAGTTGATGCAATCGATTCAGGCAGACAGCCAGATTATTGTACAAAATAATGAAGCCGGCATGACTTTGCCAGAAGTAACGGGGCCACTTGTTGCTGAAGATGAGAAACGTCCCAATATTTTTAAACGACTATTTTATAAAATCCGTCCGCCACGTCAGATCATGACCGCGAGAGTTCCGCGAATTAGTGCGGATGTGGTGATTATGAACGGCGAAGGTATTGCGCAAAGCAATGGTATGCTGAATCGTAGAGCTGAGCCTGAAGGCTATCTGAATTTAAGAAATAATGTCAAAGCCAAACTGTCCAGTTTTACCCAGGAGTCTTTTGGCGACTTTAATTCCGCTTTGCCACAACTGCGAACCTTGTCCCGACAGGCGGCACAGGCAGTCGGTTATTACAATGCCCAGTTCAGGTTTGAAAAAATCTCTGATAGTCGCGTTCGGGTTTTTGTCACCCCGAATGAACCTGTGCTGATCACTACACAAAATCTGGAATTTAGCGGAGCGGGTGCGGAACAGCCGCAATTCCAGGTCATCAGTCTTTTGCCTGAGCAGGAAGAGGGCGATATTTTCAATCACGGCAATTATGAACAGACCAAACAACGGATTAATACTGCCGCCAATAACAACGGTTATTTTGATTCATACTGGCGCTTGCATGATGTCAAGATTGCACAGCCACAAAATACGGCCGATGTAAATCTACGTTTCGAGACAGGCGAGCGTTACAAGCTGGGCAATGTCGAGTTTAGAATGAGTGATCCTGAAAAGGAATTTCCGCTGGATCGTGATGTACTCGAAAGTCTGGTCACCTGGAAAGATGGTGCAGACTATACCTTCTGGCGAGTGAATAGCCTGGCCAATAACCTGACCAACTCGCGCTATTTTAACTATACCCTGGTGGACGCAATTCGCCCTGATCCGGTTGACAGGGAGCTGGAGCTGGCACCGGATATTCAAAGCCTGATAGAAGAACAGAAACTTTCTGAAGATCAGGCGACTGCGACACAGCCTGATCGCTCAGTGGCATCTGCTAAAGAAGTCACTCAAAATGTCGTCGATGAAGACCAGTTTGCCGGTAGCCGCGATCAGGAAAATCCAAATTTAAGAAGCTTGCGGGTCGAGCAGCAGACCAAAGAAAATGAGCAGGAGCGTTTAAAGGCACAAGCGCGGGAAGAGAAGAAAGTTCCAGTGATTGTGACTTTAAATGCAGACCGTTTAAACAGTGCTGAACTGGGTCTGGGTTATGGAACAGATACCAATATCCGTCTACGTGGTCAGTACCGCCGCGCCATTGTAAATAAGCGCGGACATTCTTTTGATGCCAACCTCGAGTTGTCCGGTATCCGGCAGTCCATCGATGGTCGTTATAACATTCCTTATCACCATCCGCTGAATGATTATGTCAGTATTGTCGGTGGTTATGAGCGCGAAGAACGTGATGGCGTGGCTCAAGGTGAAGGTCTGCAAATTGAATCGGCAGTGCTGGGTGTAGACCGGATTATTAAAAACCCGCTGGGTAACTGGCAGCGTACTTTTGGAGCGCGTTACCGTCTGGATCGCTTGAAGCAGAATGGTTCTGTTGATTTTAACCAGATTCCGGAAGCGTTTCGCTTTAATACCGAAGATGAACAGCAGTCGTTACTGGTCGGTTATGAAGTTTCACGTACCGATACCGATCGTCGGGTCAATCCGACCAAGGGTTTCAAGCAGACCTACAAAGTCGAGCTGGGTAGTGAGGCGTTATTGTCTGATGCAGATATGGCGATTGTAAATGCAGGCTGGCGTTTTATCTATTCATTGGGTGAAAATGCAGATCATCAGTTTGTTGGACGTGCCGATGCCGGTTATATCTTCACTGAAGATTTTGCCAAAGTGCCGTATAACCTGAGATATTTCACCGGTGGTGACCAGAGCATTCGTGGTTTTGATTACAAGAGTCTTTCTCCGGAAATTGAAGGCTTTAAAGTCGGTGGTCAGGCCTTAGGGGTTGCTTCCTTAGAGTATAACTATCAGTTTAGGGAAGGCTGGCGTGCTGCGGTTTTTGCAGATGCCGGAAATGCTTATAATAAAGAGTTCAGTAATCCGACCGAATATGGTGCGGGTGTGGGGATACGTTGGGCCTCACCGATTGGACCGATTCGTATCGATGTGGCGACTGGATTGTCTGATGACAATCACCCAATTCGTCTGCATTTCTTTATTGGTTCGCAGTTATAAAACATCATTTTTTAAAAATAGTTATTTGGGTACATCATGGTCGAGAACCAACCACAGCCAGAACAACAACCACAAGATAGCGTTGTGCCGAAAAAGCGCCGTATATTGAGAAGTATCCTGTTGTCGGTACTTTTCTCACTCATTTTCCTGCTCTCTGTGCTGGCGCTGCTGTTTTCGACCAATCAGGGCAGTAAGTTCCTGCTAGATCAGGTATTACAACGCCAGCAAATTATTCATTATGAATATGAAGGCGGAAATTTATGGCGTGGAATTATTCTTAAAAATGTGCTGGTCAGCCTGAAACCGGTCGATGTCAAAATTGATCGTGCTGATGTAAAACTGGGCTGGCGGGCGATCATCAAAAAAGAAATTCATCTGAATGAAGCAGATGTCCGTAACCTGCAAATTATTAATAAAACTCCGTCTAGCAGCGAACCTTTCAAGTTCAATGCCATCCGTTTGCCTTTTGTGCTGCGCGTCGATCATCTGCTCCTTGATCATCTGGTGATTAAAACCCAAACCACGGCAGTTGATTTTTATAATATCGAATTAAATGATGCGCTCTGGTCTGGTACCGAATTAAACTTTGAAGATTCCCGCATGGATATGGGTTATCTCTCGGTGCGTGAAGCGACGGGTAAAATGCAGTTTGAAGGCAAATATCCACTGGATGCCCGCGCAATCGTCAATCTGCCTTCTTTAAGAGACAGCTTGAATATTCATGATATTCAGGTTCGGGCGCGTGGCACGCTGGATACGATTCAGGCAGGCGTAGCGACCAATACACCCGATTTATTAACCGGTTGGGCCATCGTACATCCAATGCGGCCCCAGGTGCCGATGCGTGGCGAGTTAAAATTTAAGGATTATAACTGGCCGATTCTGACTGAGCAGAAACTGTTTACGAAAGACGGGATTGCCGAGTTCAATGGAGATATCGATCGTCTGGACTTGAACGTCCGTACCGACCTGAGCGGTGAAAATATTCCACAAGGCCAGTATAACGCGGTGATGTATACCGATCTGGTCAATCAGCTCAATATTACCGATCTGAATGGCCAGCTGATGAAAGGTGCGGTTAGCCTTGCCGGGACAGTGGGCTGGAACGAACAGGTAAGCTGGGATCTGAACGGACGATTAAACGGAATTGATCCTAAGCATGAACGTATCCCGCAAGTCGTACAAGACTTTTTACCACCTAGCCTGGATGGCAATATTGCCTCAAAAGGCAATCTGGAAAATGGCCCGCATCTGACGGCGCTGGTAGATTTTGACCGTTATGAAACTTGGAATATCAAACTGGATCAGAATCCGGTTAAAGACAATAAAGCACAACCGATGCTTCTGGATGTTGCCTGGCAAAATATCGACCGCGCCGTACCCTATGTCGGCTGGCTCAGCAGTCAGTCTGGCGATGTGAAACTGGCACTGGTCGAAGGCCAGCAGAATATTCATGTGGCAACCAAAGTCGAACAGCACGAACAAGGTCTTCTGCCAGCAGGCATGTATCAGGCCAAACTGGATCTGAAAAATAATATTCTAAATGTGCCGAGCTTCAATTATAGCGCCAATGCACAGGCAGGTAGCTTAAGCGGTCATGCGCGAATTGAACTGCCACAAGAAAAACGCCAGTTGAAATGGACTGCATTATTAAACGCCAAGGACTTAAATACCCGAAGTCTGGCTGCGGCTTCACCGATAGACCGTTTAAATGGCCAGATCAAGGCCAATGGCTATGCACAACCCAATCAGCAGATTATTAAACTGTCTAATGTAGACCTGACTGGGCGCCTGGCAGAACAGAACGAAACAGTACGTCTGACCGGTAACAGTACCATTGCTTTATTATTCCATAATGAAAAAGCCGGCGGTGGTTTTAGAGGCTATGCAGTCAATTATGATGGGGCTTTAAATGCCAGTCAGTTGCAAGCCAGTCAGGGAATCCTGAAACTGCGTGTTTCAGGTACACCAGAAGTATTGAGAGTCAATGAATTGCGTCATGATGGTATCGCTGGCAAGATTAATGCCAATGGTCTGGTGAATCTGGCAAATGGTATTGACTGGGATATTAACGCTTCATTAATCCGCTTTAAGCCGCAATATTTTAATGCCAACCTGAAAGGCGAGTTGTCGGGCAATGTAAAAACCCAAGGGGTTTGGTCAGATGCCTTAAAACGCATTCAGATCCAGCGTTTGAATCTGGCCGGTATGTTAAATAACAAGCCGGTACGAGGCACAGGTAATTTATCAGTCATTATTAATTCAAATCAGCGTGGTTTTGTTCCAGAGCAGTTTGAAGCCAATAACCTGTTCCTGTCTTATGCCAGCAACCAGATTCAGGCCACCGGCAATGCGCAGAATCTGCAACTCAAAGTCAACGCACCAGCATTGTATGAGTTATATCCGGGCTTAAGAGGTCGTGCGCAGGGCTATATCAATATGCAGGCGCAGCCACGTTTGCAGGCTTCGGCAAATCTTTCGATTGATAATTTTGCCTTTAAAAACCTGATGAGTGTGCAAAAAATTCGTGTCCGCGGGCAGTTGCCGACCTCGCAGACCACAGCAACCTTATTAACTGCCACAATGGATCGCTTGCGTAGCGGTTCACGGGAAATTGTACGCGGGGAAATATCACTTGCCGGTACTCGTGCGGCGCATATCCTTAAAGTTCAGGCAGAAAATAAACTGTCAAAATTCTTTGTGCAGCTGGCCGGTGGCTTTAATGCACAAAATAACTGGCTGGGTCAGATTCAAAAAGGTGATTTTGACTCTTTGCGTGCTCATTTAGTACAGCGTCAAAATGCGGCAGTGATTTATAATGCGGCCCAGTCTGATCTGTTTGTCGGTGCACATTGCTGGATGAGTCAGCAAAGCCAGTTGTGTTTTGATCAACCGATTCGGGTCAATAAAACCCGTGGCAGCGTATCCTTTGTGACCCAAAACCTGGATCTGGATGATTTCAGTGCATTCCTGCCTGAAGGGCTGGCATTGACCGGTAAAGTGAACGGTTATGCCAAGGCAGCCTGGGCGCAAGGTGCTAAACCAAAAATCGATGCGCGTCTGGTCACCCGAAGTGGTGTGGTCGGCTTATCTTCGGAAGACCCGGATTATTTAGGTTCTACCCTAAAATATGATGAAGTGGGTCTGGTGGCAAAAAGTGTCGCAGAAGGCTTACAAGTTCGACTGGATGTAAAAACTCCGGATATCGGGACAGGGTATGCCAATGTCATTATTGATCCATATCGGGACAGTAAACCGATGCGTGGCGAAATTGCCTTTAATCAGGTACAGCTTAAAGTCTTTAAACCCTTTATTCAGGACATCCGTAATCTGGATGGCACCTTGTCCTATGCCGGAAAAGTGAGTGGAACCTTAACTGATCCTTTGCTGGAAGGTGAGGTTCGAGTCAAAGATGCTTCGATCAGCATGATCTCCTTGCCGGTGAATCTGACCAATGTGCAGTTGTATTCATCGATACGTCAGAATTCTGCCAGTATTAATGGTGCATTTAACAGTGGTCGTGGCGTGGGTAAATTGACCGGTTCAGTCGACTGGAAAGGTGATCCGCGAGTGCAGTTAAAACTGCAAGGTGAAAATCTGCTGATTCGTCAGGCACCTTTAATTACTGCCGTGGTTACGCCCGATTTAACTTTGGACATGTATCCATTCAATAAAAAGCTGAGTCTAAGTGGTACGGTTGATGTGCCACGTGCACTAATTTCTATGCCTGAAGCCTCAGAACCTGTGGTTGGACTTTCTTCAGATGTACGTGTCGTGCGTGAAGGTGATGACCAGCTGGCTATTCTCAAATCTGCCCGTCCTTGGGATATTCGGGCTGATGTGGCGGTTTCTCTGGGCAATCAAGTGATATTCCAGGGCTTTGATAGCCGTATTCCGCTATTGGGCCGGGTCAATCTGTCACAGCGGGGTCTGGAAACTGCG
Organism: Acinetobacter sp. F-1; assembly: GCF_022869025.1. NCBI lineage: Bacteria > Pseudomonadati > Pseudomonadota > Gammaproteobacteria > Moraxellales > Moraxellaceae > Acinetobacter > Acinetobacter sp. F-1. The sequence continues at coordinate 154,936 of NZ_JAJKFX010000005.1, forward strand.
ATGCGTGCCAATGGTGCGATCGGGGTATCACAGCGGGTGAAAATCGAAGCTTATGGTCAGAGTCTGGATCTGAACCGTGCCATTGCCCGTTTTAATGGTGAGTTGACCAATCCGACGCTGGATGTTGATGCCAATAAGTCGGTTCAGGGAAGTACGGTCGGGGTACGGGTGACGGGCACTGCTTCAAGCCCAAATATTCAGATTTATAATGATGCTGGCTTGTCAGAGCAGGAAGCTTTAAATGCCTTGATTACTGGTCGTATCAACGAAGGTGCATCCGGTTTAAGTCAGGCTGAAGGATTCAGATCTGATGTGAATAATACCATTGCCGCAGCAGGTATCAGTCTGGGCCTGGGTGGAACCCGCGCGCTGACCAACCAGATTGGACGGACGTTTGGCTTGAGTGGTTTGGCACTAGATGCACAAGGAACAGGGGATGATACCCAGGTGTCGGTGACCGGCTATATTACCCCTGATTTATATCTTCGTTATGGCGTCGGAGTTTTTACCCCGGTGAACAAACTGACTTTACGTTATCAGGTGAATCAGCGTCTTTACTTGGAAGCGAGTCAGTCCTTAGAACGTGCAATTGACTTGTTCTATAATTGGCGTTTCTAATCATAAGGACAGATAAATATTTTTAAATGATTGCTAGATTTCATTAGATATCTTTAATTGATCAAAAAATGTTCAATTTATTCATATTTAAATAGATGCTGAAAATACCCTCATCCTTCTGGGATGAGAAGCACTGCTTCGCAAGAGGATGAGGGTATTTTATTTATAATGATTAAAAAATGACTTATCAAAGAACGCTAGTATCTATTGATATGTATCTGGCTTGAAAACCGCAATATAGACCCGGTTACACAAATGATCATGCTTGACCCTTGAATGAAACGATCAAATGTTTGAGCATGATATTTTCTGGGTTATAGAAGTGATGGATCGCCATGATAGATGAAGAAAAGCCGTTAAACTTCGATGATGACAATGAGCCTCAAGATTTCGAAGATGAAGAGTTTATCGATGATAAGAAAGAGGATGAGCTGTACAACACGATTACCAAAGATGGTTCAAGTGTTGATCCTGCAGATGATGGCACGCGGCATATTCGCCCTGAAGATGGTAATCCCATAGAAGTTGAATAGTAAAGAAAAAAGTCCAATTCAATATTGGGCTTTTTATGTTCGTGATTTTCTTTGTCATGAAGTACAGTGCTTTGGGTATACACCTGTAGAAGCAATGAATATCAGAATTTAAGCGCAATGGGCTGCAAAAAAGTTGTGAAATATGGCTGAAATTATGTTTCTGTTACATCCTTAAGAAAAATGAATGAAGCAATAAATCAGCGCTAAAATATAAAAAATCAATCAAATCAGATCATAATAAATTGAAAATCAATAAAGCCTTAATAAAATTAGGTGTATATTGAAAGTACAATTTCACTCATCAGAGTATGTTCGCATGGCAACTAAATTTATAATCCGTTTTGCAATGATTCTATTCGCTGTACTTATTTTGACTGCGCTTTCGATTCAATTTTTCTTTGATCCAGAAGTGACTGTGGTTTTATGGATCTTCGCTGTACCCTTTATTCTGGGGGTGCCAATTTTAGCCTCTGTCGTATTGGCAAGTAATGAGGAACTGGATATTCATAGCGTAAATTAAATTGAAAAAAGCCCTCATTTTTTGAGGGTTTTTTATGATATAAAGATGCTTAAATAGCCTGAGCTACTCAACTAGAGTCATTCAATCACTAATCTTTAAATGTGTCATTTAGCGCACTTTGCACCGCTTCAACACGTGCCTTGCAGGCTTTATAGGCGCTCATGGATTCTTCCACGATTTTCATCAGATTATCAATGTCCGGTTCTTGCTGAGATTCGAGCAATTCCGCATTCTTTTTCAAGATGTCATAGCCTTGCTGGAAGCTTAAAGTATCATGAGTCATGGGGAAGTACCTGTATAAGTTGTGCTGAAAAAATGCCATCCTGCAGTTCTACCTGAACCGGATCGCTGGGCTGAATCTGGTTGATAGAACCCACCACATGTTCTTGCTGACGTACGATGGCATAACCTTTCGATAAAACATGTCGTGGGTTTTGCAATAGCATTTCCCGCATCAGGGCATCTAGCTGCTGATTGATTAGTTGGGTATGTTGCTGAGCCAGACTGGAGGTATTGGCCTTGATCTGTTGCAGACGTTGCAGGGCATCCATAATTTGGCTGTTGGCCAGACTTTGAATGAGTTTTAAGAATTGATCATTCTGATTTTGGTAGGCCTGAATTTGCTGTTGAGATAAACGCTGAATCCGCTGTAAATAATTCAAGACATCTTGTGTGAGTTCGACTATATGATTGCGAATTCCGGCGATGACTTTACTCGGAGTATCAAAGGAGCGATGCGCAATCTCATCCAGAATGGTGTGGTCTTTTTCATGTCCGATGCCCACCCAAATCGGAACCGAGCGTTTACAGAGCAGGGCAGCCAGATCATAATCATTTAAATAAGCCAGATCATTGACTGCTCCGCCACCCCGAATAATGACGATTAAATCTGGCGCAGTGTCATAGGTTTTCGCCCATTGTTTCAGAGCTTGTGCCAGACTCTGCATAATGCTTTGCGGGGCAGAATTTCCCTGAAAAGTCGCAGTGTGATAGATAAACTCGCAAACTTGCGCACGATGTAGTGCATCGGCATCTTTTCTGAAATCTCCGAGACCTGCTGCGTTTTCGGGAGCAATCACTAAAATTCGGTTCAAATCAAAAGGGCTGGGCAGGTTTCTATTACGCTGAATCAGCCCTTCAGCGCTTAGCCTGTCAATAATCTGCTGATAACGCCGGGCAATATCACCCAAGGTATAACCCGAGTCAATCTCGACGATATTTAAAGAAAAACCATATTGTGGATCAAAATTGGCTTTGACTTTAATCAGAACTTTGAGATCACGACTTAATTCAATCCCGCTTTCACGTTCAAATTGAGTGACAATTTTCTGGGCGCTAAATTTCCAGATGGTGGCTCGGCAACTGGCAATGACCTGATCGCTATCAGCCTCTTTTTCTGCCAGTTCCAGATAATAATGACCTGCTTTGATACTAAGGTTACGAATCTCAGCTTTGACCCATACCGGCGTATCGAAAGTGAGTTTGACCACTTCCTGAACTGTCGCAAGATATTCCTTGAGGGAGAGTTGGAGATCGTCTGTCATGCCAGTAGAAAGTTTAAAATTCAATCAAATAGTAAATCAATCTGGCAAAGATCACAAATCTAAAAATGCAGTTATTTAAACTTTATGTAATGACATTGTGTTGATAATGGAATGAAGAATCACTTAATTGAGAACGCTAAATTAGTATTCGTCTCAATTTAAACAGATTCCACGCATCTCTAGCTTCAGCAATCAAATAGTTGGCAAGATAGCAATACTGAATTTAGCAATACTTTTATTCTTAAACTTTATTGAAGGTGTTTGATTAACAATGTACACAGACTTGTGCCTAGAAAAGGTATGGAAATATGCTAAATTAGTGCAGAATTATTGAAGAAGAATACACGCTCATGAAAAAAACAATGCTGTTCGGTTTGCTGGCGGTTGCTTTAAGCGCCTGTACCACTACACCACAATCAGAAACGGAAGCGCCTAAAATAGGTATGCCAAATCCGGCGAGCACTTATTGTGTCAATCAGGGTGGCAAGCTTGAAATACGTAATGAAAGTAATGGCCAGGTTGGATATTGTCATTTAAAGAATGGACAGGTGGTAGAAGAATGGGAGTTGCTGCATATGAACCAGCCTAAATGTATTGCCGATCAGGCGATGACATTGGTTGGTCAGTCCAACCTGACTGAAGCGCAAATCAAACAGAAAACCCAGGCGCAGATTGTACGTATGGTCGAGCCGGGCCAAGCAGTCACCATGGATTATCGTGAAGAGCGTGTGACAGTAACTGTAGATCCTGCCAGCAAAAAAATTCTTCAGGCTTCATGCGGTTAATCATTTAAAAAACAAAAGCCCATTGATGGGCTTTTTTAAATTTAGAGTCATACTGGCATTTTAAATGACAAATCTTCCCCGATCTTTTATATTGCCCCTCGGAAGGAGAAACTCATGAAAAAGTTATTGGCTTTATCGTTTATGCTGGCTCTGGCCGGTTGTGCCGAGAAGAAACCCTTAACCCCTGAAGAGCAGTGGCAAGGTTATTGTCGAAGTGTGGGAAATGCCGCGCGAACCATTATGCTGGATCGTCAGAATGCGATTGAGAAAGAGAAAGCAATCGAGCATGCCCTCAAGATCGATGATGAAACCACCAAAGGTTTTATTCTGAACATTATTGATGAAGTCTACGCACTTCCAGCCGAAGAGATTAAGGCAGATGTAAAAGCAGCCCGTGAAAAAGTCCGCGCTGAGTTTACTGAAAAATGTATTGCCACGCCGCATGATGAATTACCAGATTACAAACCGTTCTAGGGAACGGTTTTTTAATGGCTGAATCAGGCATAGCAACATCTCTTTAAAAAAAGTATCAACCCGAATAAAAGACAAAAAAACCTCTACTTAATAATAAAAAAATAGCCTAAGCAAAATGTACACTTTGTGACAATTTCTAAATCTAAAATATAGAAATACTTATCTTTATATTGAATAATGAATTTAACTCCAATTACCCGAGGAGTAACACAATATGCAAGTCGTCAGATATTTACATCATTCTGATCTGCTCTTAGAAGATGAACATGGTGTAGTCATTATTGCTGGTAGTCGCTATGTCCTGAGCGTAGGCGACAAAGTATTTTTAAAGAAGGTGCTAGAACAAGAAAAAAAGCTGTATCAGGTGGATATTTCCTTTGCCAGCAATAATCACAGCACGATGTGTGAAGATGAATGCGTGGTGAAATTCAAAGGCTGCCGGGATTCATATCAGCAATATTTAAACTCGACCACTGTACACTAAGGTGGAGTATCTTTTTAACTTCAAATCAGGCAACATCATGGTTGCCTTTTTTATGCATTAAATTCAGTTAAAAGGGCCTGCTCATAGGCTTGTTTCTTGAGATCTGATCTAAAAGTGATTATTGAATAATCATTAAGAGCATCATTTAGTTATAAAATAACGAGCATCACAAAGAAACACTTGAGTTGCATTAACTTTTAACTGGAAATTTAGTAAAATTTCGGAGTCCATATTATTTGTGAAGCTTGGAATAAGCAGGAATTCATAAGTAATTTTTTAAAAAAGAGGAATAACACTGTGCTAGAAGCTTACCGCCAACACGTTGAAGAACGTGCCGCACTCGGAGTCCCACCGAAGCCACTTGACGATGCCCAAACCGCTGCATTAGTTGAACTACTAGTTAACCCGCCAGCTGGTGAAGAAGCATACTTGGTAGATTTGCTTGAAAACCGTGTACCAGCAGGTGTTGACCAAGCTGCATATGTAAAAGCTGCGTTCTTGGCTGCATTGGCAAAAGGCGAAGCAACCTCTCCACTTATTTCTAAAGAACGTGCGGTTTACTTGCTAGGTACTATGCTTGGTGGTTATAACGTAGCGCCTTTAGTTGAACTTTTAGACAACGCTGAACTTTCTGAGCTTGCTGCTGAAGCGCTTAAGAAAACGCTTCTTGTATTTGATGCATTCCACGATGTCGCTGATAAAGCAAAAGCGGGTAATGCAAATGCACAAGCTGTTATGCAGTCTTGGGCTGATGCTGAATGGTTTACTTCACGTCCAGACGTTCCTGAAGAAATCAAACTGACAGTTTTCAAAGTCACTGGCGAAACCAACACTGATGACTTGTCACCTGCACAAGATGCTTGGAGCCGCCCGGACATTCCATTGCACGCAAATGCAATGTTGAAAAACGTACGTGACGGAATCAACCCGGAAGTTCCTGGTGAAGTTGGTCCATTAAACCAAATCAAAGAATTGATCGCGAAAGGCAACCAAGTTGCTTACGTAGGTGACGTTGTTGGTACAGGTTCATCTCGTAAATCTGCAACCAACTCTGTGCTTTGGTTCTTTGGTGATGACATTGCTCATATCCCGAACAAAAAAGACGGTGGTTACTGCCTAGGTTCTAAAATTGCGCCAATTTTCTTCAACACGATGGAAGATGCGGGTGCATTACCGATCGAGATCGATGTTGGCAACATGAACATGGGCGATGAAATCGTTCTTAAAATCGATCATGCTGCTGCGAAAGTTTCTGCATCTAAAGACGGTGCTGTAATTGCTGAAGCTGATCTTAAAACACCTGTACTTCTAGACGAAGTTCGTGCTGGCGGTCGTATTAACCTGATCGTTGGTCGTGGTTTGACCACTAAAGCACGTGAAGCTTTAGGTCTTCCAGTATCTACATTGTTCCGTACTCCGGTTCAACCTGCTGCAACTGGCAAAGGCTTCACTCAAGCACAGAAAATGGTTGGTCGCGCTTGTGGTCTTCCTGAAGGTCAAGGTGTACTTCCAGGTACTTACTGTGAACCTAAGATGACCACAGTTGGTTCGCAAGATACAACAGGTCCAATGACGCGTGACGAATTGAAAGACTTGGCTTGCCTAGGTTTCTCTGCTGACCTTGTTATGCAATCTTTCTGTCATACCGCTGCGTATCCAAAGCCAGTTGACGTTCAAATGCAACACTCGCTTCCTGATTTCATCATGAACCGTGGTGGTGTGTCTTTACGTCCAGGTGATGGTATTATCCACTCTTGGTTAAACCGTATGCTTCTTCCGGATACTGTGGGTACTGGTGGTGACTCGCATACTCGTTTCCCAATCGGTATTTCGTTCCCGGCGGGTTCTGGTCTGGTAGCGTTTGCTGCAGCAACTGGTGTTATGCCACTTGATATGCCTGAATCTGTACTTGTGAAGTTCAAAGGTAAAATGCAGCCTGGTATCACGCTACGTGACCTGGTACATGCAATTCCTTACTACGCAATTCAAGCGGGTGACTTAACTGTAGAGAAGAAAGGTAAGAAAAACATCTTCTCTGGTCGTATCCTTGAGATCGATTTGACAGAAATGGAAACTGACCTGACTGTTGAGCAAGCATTCGAATTGTCTGATGCTTCTGCTGAACGTTCAGCTGCTGGTTGTTCGATCACGCTTTCTGAAGAGAAAGTTGCTGAATACCTTCGTTCAAACATCACTATGCTTAAGTGGATGATTTCTGAAGGTTATGGCGATGCGCGTACAATGGCTCGTCGTGTTGAGAACATGGAAAAATGGTTAGCGAATCCATCACTGCTTAAAGCGGATGCGGATGCTGAATACACGAAAGTGTATGAAATCGATCTAGCTGACATTAAAGAACCTGTTCTTTGCTGCCCGAACGATCCAGATGATGCAAAACTTCTTTCTGACGTTCAAGGCGTGAAAATTGACGAAGTATTCGTTGGTTCTTGTATGACAAACATTGGTCACTTCCGTGCGACTGGTAAATTGTTAGAGAAAGTTCCAGGTGGTGCATTGTCAACTCGTTTGTGGATTGCTCCGCCAACGCGTATGGACGAACATCAGTTGATGGAAGAAGGTTTCTATAATATTTATGGTAAAGCTGGCGCGCGTACTGAAATGCCAGGTTGTTCATTATGTATGGGTAACCAGGCACGTGTAGCTCCGAACACGACTTGTGTATCGACTTCTACTCGTAACTTCCCGAACCGTTTAGGTCAAGGTGCTAACGTTTACTTGGCTTCTGCTGAACTTGCTTCTGTTGCTGCTGTATTGGGTAAATTACCTTCTCCAGAAGAATACCAACAGTACGCAGCTCAAATTGACAGCATGTCAGCTGACATCTATCAATACTTAAGCTTCGACAAGATGAGCGAATATACTAACGCTGCTAAAGACGTTGATACGAAGAAAATTGCTGCTGCTCAGTTGACTTAATATTAAGTTGATTAAAAAGTAGTTTAAAATAAGGGCTGATTGATCAGCCCTTATTTTTTACGAAAAGAAGAATTAAATTCTATTTGAGCGATGTGAATGGAAAGGTTAATAGATCCAGATTATTTAAATGCTAATCAAGGTGTCTTAGCTTTACTAATATTTTTATTTGGTATGGCAGTGACAGTTGTTAGTATAGTTGTAAAATATTTTAATAATAAACCTAAATTTAAAATTACTACTATTGAAGGTCCAACTTTTACTTGTACTTTTGAAACAGGAAATGTTTTTAAGGGGCATCAAGCTCATATAACAGCAGTGGCTCTTTATTTAGATATAAAGAATGTTGGTAAATTACCTTGTGGTATAGATAAGATTTTCATTGGGTATAAATGGAATATAATCCCTTTTAGTTTTAATTGGCTTAAATATCGTTTCTTGGGTTGGTTTTGGCTAAAAGAGCAGGTAATAGCTTTAGATGATTTTCAAGTCAAAATTGGTGATAAAATTAAGGTATATCCATTTTTAACTCAGTTAAATACGCTTTCTCCTGCCAAAGTAGAAAAATATATAGAAGTAGGAAAAGGTATTAGTGGTGTTGTATATTTTGAGCAGCAAGAAAGTTGGGGAGCGATGTCGCCAGTTGTACATAATAAAATCACTAAAATAAAAATCTGTATAGTTGATTCATTTGGAAAGAAGCATAAAAAAATTTTGAAAATTCCTGTGGTGCAGTTAAATGAAGCATTTAAATATAATCCGTCCTTTGGGATGACATATCACATTTTGAATGATGAAAAGAATATTTCCAAAACTTTATAAGGGACTAATCATTTAAAATGAATTTGTGCTCATTAATATTTCTCTCTTTACACCTAACTCAATACAGCGTTTAATCGCCACATTGAAAAATGATTTAAAAGTTGATATAACAATGACAAAACAATCCCGATTCCTCTGTATTGGCGGTTTCCTTAACGGAACCCAAGTCAAAGACCAAGGCGACAGCTTTGTCTGCATCGAAAAATGCAAAAATGTCACCTATACCAAAAAGGAAATATTCCATCCTGATTCATGGGATCACGACTACTATGTTTGTGAAACGACCACAGATCAGCAAGCGCGCAACTGGGTTTATGATATTCCATCACGTTAATTGCGTCTATTCGGGCTATAAATTAAACAATTATTAGAAACAATAACTTGCATTACATTTCTATGATTGATTTTTCATCTCTCTTTCCCAAAACTGTATGAAAATAAAGCCAATAGGGAATGTTATGACTTATGAAATAGATGCCTTTGGCACTCTAGTAATTGCTGTTTTTTTTCTTTTTATTGGGCGGTATCTTGTTAGTAAAATTAGCTTCTTTAGGAACTATAACTTACCTGAACCTGTAATCGGTGGTTTAGTCGCAGCGATTACGGCCTTTATTCTCTATAAATTGTTTAATATCAGTGCCACATTTGACGCACAAATTCAAACCATCCTGATGCTGATGTTCTTTACTTCTGTTGGCTTAAGTGCAGACTTTTTGAAACTGAAAGAAGGTGGAAAATCGCTCCTGACCTTCTTGGTCTGTGTCATTTTATTTGTAGTCGTGCAAAATGCTGTCGGTATGAGTTTAGCCACAGCGCTTGGACTTGATCCACTGATTGGCTTGATTGTCGGTTCCGTCACCTTAACGGGTGGTCATGGTACCGCCGGTGCCTGGGGCGAGGTTCTGGAAACTCAATATGCGATCCAGGGAGCAGTTGTCCTTGGTATGGCAAGTGCTACCTTTGGCTTGATTATTGGTGGACTTGTGGGCGGTCCAGTTGCCAAGTTCCTGATTAAACGCAACCAACTGGCTGAAACAGTAGCGCAAGAGACTAATGAACAGCAGCTCGAATCGCACATCAACACTGCGCCCTTTGAATATCCAAAGAAAACCCGATTGATTACATCCAGTAATGCCGTGTCGACTTTGGGGATGTTTGCCCTGTGTATTTTTGTCGCCAATCAGATGACAGACTTCAGCCAGGGAAGATGGTTTGAATTGCCCACTTTTGTATGGGCTTTAGGCACAGGTGTGATTGTGCGTAATGTCTTGGAGCATGTGCTGAAAGTCGATATCTTCGACCGTGCAATCGATGTATTTGGCAATGCGTCTTTATCCCTGTATTTATCTATGGCTTTACTATCACTGCAACTCTGGTTACTGGCCGATTTGGCAGGTCCGCTCATTACCATTTTATTGGCGCAGACAGCGGTATTGATTTTATTTACCGCAATTGTGACCTTTAGAATCATGGGCAAAAATTACGATGCAGCAGTATTAGTGGCAGGGCATTGTGGTTTTGGTATGGGGGCAACACCGACAGCGATTGCCAATATTCAGGCGGTGACCAATAGCTATGGTCCATCACATAAAGCTTTTTTAATTGTACCGCTGTGTGGTGCATTTTTTATTGATATTGTGAATGCTGTGGTGATCCAAAGCATCATTGCATTTTTCGGCTAAATGTTAATACGTTTTTAAAATCATACATGCAATAAAAAGCCCCATGGTTAGGGGCTAGTCGTATATAGGTCAAGCCCATATACTGTAAGAGGCTCATCTCAAACTGCGTGTATTAGAACATAGCAGCTTGCAAATAACCATCTAAATCTGATTTAAACCGTCAATTGTTGTTCAATCACCGGCCATAAGTTTTGATGTGATTTTTTAAACATCAGCATATGGCCAATGGCTTTATGCGCATATCTTTTAGGTTGAAGCTCAATCATCTGAGTGTCTGCATTGGGGTATAAACGCAGTAAATCTTTTACATTTGCTTCTGTTGCAATTTCATCATCCGATGACCAGATCGAAATAATCGGGCAGGTGATTTGAGCATGAAAATCTGAGCGTGGTAATAGGGTTTTACCCATTGCATTCATGACATAGCCCGGTTTGCTACAGAACTGTGCCCATTCACGCGCCACATCTTTAGGCAGATTTTCGCCCATGCCAATCGCTTGAGTTGGAGCATATCCTTTGCTCATACGGGCCAGTGGGAAAATGAGATTGAACATGACCGGCGCCAGCAGTTTGGTTTTACCTTTAAGTCCTTTGATATGTCCGGTTGAGCCAGCAACAGCCACCACTTTTGCAACTTTGTCATAATTCGGTACGATCCCCAGAAGCTGACCACCAGCACTATGCCCCAGCAAAATCACTTTTTCTGCATGAGTACGTGCTAATAAAGCATCAATCGCGGCGGGAATATCCAGTTGACCCCATTGCACAATGCTGGCTTTGGACTGTTTTAAAGGGCCTGCGAGTGACTCACCAATTCCCCGAAAGTCAAAGACCAGTACCGCATAGCCCTGAGCTTGCAACCAGATGCAGAAATGATGATAAAACTGTTGGGTAATACCTGTGGCAGGACAGACCAATACCGGACGTTTTTCAGATTCTGAAGAAGCCGCATAAAAGCGTGCACTTAAGTGATAGCCATCCTGGCACTGTAGAGTCAATGTTTCAAATTCAGACATACGATACACTATGATTTTAGCTTCCTGATGAAGCTTTAACTTTATACAGTTTTTGAAGGGATGCTTGCGCAAAGCATGACTTAAAAGTCAGTAAAATAATAGATATGGAATGAGCTTATGCTATCAATGGAACTTGCACTGGCCGTTAAAATCGCCATTATTTTTAGTGGAATATTCTTGTGGATTGGGATGTTTACCGGGGTCTGGAAGTATTGGCAGATCCGTCAATCACCACAGTCACGCGCACATTATTATGTCGATATTGCCCATCGTAGCAGTCTGCTATATGCACCAGCGACGCTAATTCTGGCAGTTCTGGCATATTATTCCGATTTATCCAGTGCCATGAATTTGATCTGCGTACTGGTGAATATCGTATTTTTTAGTTTTTCGATTGCAGCTTATATGCTGCATGGTTTCCTGCAAGATACCACCAATCAGTTTAAGCAACCGCATCAACTGGGTCGGTTTCATCTACCTGGCAGTCTGATGAGCTTGGCAATGCTGGGATTAATTATTGCAGAACTTGGAGGAACGGGGATTTTACTCTATGGCGCATTTGGTGGGCTATTTTAATTATTCTTAAAAGTAATATTTTGGTTTTTTTACCAGATGGATGACTGGCCACATCATCCATCTGGGCTAATTTAAAATTTGATTATCGGTATTTCTGGTCTATGGCAGCCCATAGGAAGAAAGCAGCTGAGACGATCAGCGCATAACCAAAGTATTCAAGTTTTAAATTACCTTGAATTAAGCAATGGACGGTTAAAGTCAGCATAAGTGCAAAAGTGGTGCATATAAATGTCACCAGATTGGTGTCGTTGGCTTTAAGAGCGTCAATGAAGACTTGCTTGTTGAAATGTAATGATAACATCTCCATCCCTCCCATTTATTTATGTTATTGAAGACTAAAGCAGATTAAGTTAGTCAGAATTGAACATACAGTTGTACTGTTTAATATCAGCCTTTGCAACCATCGGGCTGCACTTTCAGGGTCAAAATGGCCTTCTTTAGTCGTAAAAATACATAATCAATTGATTAGTAAAGCATTATATATTCAGATTACACCTCCATATCGTCATGAAAACAATAGCTAGCAATTGTTTGATGTGAGCAGATAGAAAATGCAAATTCTACGCCAAAGATATGTAGTGTTAATCAATAGAATGTAAGACTGTGTATAAGTCAGGGGGCAAGATGGTTTAAGTCAGCAACAACATGTATCTAAAAGTTAAAATTCAAAAAATTATTTATATTTATATTAAAAATAGGATCATTCGAGCCTAATTATGAATCACACTTTCTGGAAAAAGCACGAGTAAATAGACACACAGCGATGATTTGATATTGTCTGTAAGAAACAATAAAAGTCCGTTTGGGTAAAACCTGACAATTATTGATCACGCTCAAACCGGATTTTGGGTAAAAATACGATTTTTCAGACATCCTAGAAGTTTTAGTTTCTAATACGGTCAATCACAGCTGTAATCAGCAATACAATCATGGACGGGATAAACCAGGCCAGATTCTGATCTGATAGAGGTAAATTTTGCAGTAATGCAGGCAATTCAAAACCAGCGACTTTTAATCCATCAAAAATACCAAAGATCAAGGCCACCAGGGTCACTGGCGCAATCACATGAGATGGTTTCTTGAAGAAGTTTGCACAGAAGCTCAGCATAATGACGCTAATGGCAGGCGGATAAATCGCACTTAAGACTGGAACCGAAACAGCGATCAGTTTGGTTAAACCCAGATTTGAAATCACCAGTGAGAAGCCCACCAGAATAAATACAAAGATCTTGTATGGAATTTTAGTCAAACTGGAGAAATATTCGGCACAGGCGCAGGTCAGGCCAATCGCAGTCACCATACAGGCAATAAAAATCATGCCAGACAGGAAATAAGCACCCATATCACCAAAGGCATGTTGTACATAGGCATGCAGGATAATGGCACCATTGGCTGCGTTCGGTGCAATTTCGTGGCTACCGAGTCCGAGTTTAAACAGACTTAAATACACCAGAGTTAAACCAATACCAGAAATAATGCCGGCATTCACTGCATATTTGGTAATCAGTTTTTTATCGGTTACACCACGTGAAGTAATGGCTTTAACAATCACAATACCGAAAACTAAAGCGCCCAAAGTATCCATGGTTAAATAACCATTTACGAAGCCTTCAGTCACTGGACTGGTAACGTAATTATCGATCGCTGCAGGCGGATTGCTGGCAGGGATCATCACGGCTGCTACACCCAAAATTATCAAAGAAATAATTTTAAGTGGTGACAGGAAATAGCCGACGGTATCCAGAATCTTGTTTGGATATAAAGATACGATGGTCACCACAGCAAAATAGATGATGCTGTAAATGAGCAGGCTGCCAGATTCATTGCCAAAGTAAGATGAAAAACCGATTTCATAAGAAACGGTTGCGGTACGCGGCGTCGCAAATAAAGGGCCAACAGCTAAGTAACAGATTACAGTCAGCAAGATGCTGGCTGCTTTGCCAAGAGGCGAGCTTAGTGCCTGAATGGAACCTTCAACGCGAGACAACGCAATAATGGTAATCACGGGTAAGCCGACTGCTGTAATAAGGAAACCTAAAGCAGCGAGCCATACGTGTTCACCGGCTTGTTGAGCCACAATCGGTGGGAAGATAATGTTGCCCGCACCAATAAATAGTGCAAAGGTCATAAAACCTAGGGCGACAATATCCCGGGTACGCAGACTTGTCATAAAGGGAGATCAATAGAACAAAAGAAAGCGATTTTAGTGTATATGTCCAATTTTTTGGAGTTTATTTTAAGGCTGGAAGCCTTGATTCTAGTGAGTTTGCGGATCACATAACCGGTCATTCAAATCTTGGTAGAAATATATGTTTGATAATTCGCTGAAAAATATATTTTTCCTTACAAGCTCAAAAAATATCTGCACTTGATATCAAAATATGTCAGTTATTGTTTGTACAAATAAGCAGCAGTGAAAAGTCCTATTTCAAGGAAAATTGCTGTGCCGAAACTCAACAACTGCGACATATTTCGCAAAAAAGGGATTATAATTCAGGGATTCATAGTGAGGATAGGTATATGCGAGCTCCAGCGATAAGTCTTAAAACTGAGCAAGATGTTGAAAAACTGCGGATATCTGGGCGTTTGGCTGCAGAAGTTTTAGCGATGATCGGGGAGCATGTCAAGCCAGGTGTCACGACCGAATATCTGGATGATCTCTGTCATGATTTTATTATCAATACTCTAAAAGTAACACCGGCCAATATTGGCTATTATGGTTATACCAAGACCACCTGCATTTCGCCGAATGAAGTAGTCTGTCACGGTATTCCATCCTCAAAAACCGTGTTGCAGGATGGTGATATTATCAATATTGATGTGGCGATCATCAAAGATGGTTATTTCGGTGATACCAGCCGGATGTATTATGTGGGAACGCCATCTCCAGAAGCCAGACGTCTGGTCAATACCACCTATGCAGCGATGCTGGCCGGGATTCATTCAGTGAAGCCGGGAGCTACCTTAGGCGATATTGGTTATGCAATTCAAACCGTTGCACAGCGTGAAGGCTATTCGATTGTGCGTGAGTATTGCGGTCATGGCATCGGCAAGGTTTATCACGAACAACCGAATATTCTGCATTATGGACAGCCGGGTCAAGGCATCAAGCTGGTGCCGGGTATGGTCTTTACCATTGAGCCGATGGTAAATATGGGTAAAGCTCGTGTCAAAGAACTAAAAGATGGCTGGACTGTGGTTACCACGGATAAATCGTGGTCTGCACAATGGGAACATATGGTTTATGTGACCGAAACCGGATTTGAATTACTCTCTCCATGGCCTGAAGGCACGGGTGATTATCCGGAAATTTAAAATTTTGACGGGATTTCTGTTAAAAACTTTTGACTTGCCAAATTTACAAGTTCATCGTTTTTGCTGACAAAAATATACAAAACACTACAGCAAAACAATGGTTTGAAAATAGAAGTCTGGTTAGACTGAGAATCAGTTACAAAGTTTCCTTTTTTATTCACTGTGCTGTAGTGACCTGTTTCTCTAGCTCATTTTTCCCCAAGAATGAGCTATTTTTTTGTCCATATTTTTATTAGCTATGGTTTAATTCTGCGACCAGATAGTCAATAAATACCCGGACTGCAGGCAGCAGACCGCGACGTGAGGGATAAACCGCATGAAAAATACCATGCGGTGCTTTCCAGTCAGGTAAAACCCGTACCAGTTCGCCACGTGCCACATACTGCTCTACCACGTTATCTGGCAATAAGGTCACCCCGCAGCTTGAAGCCGCAAGTTGCGCCAACATATTGAGGTCTGAACCCAATACAGTTGGACTGACCCGAATTTTCTTTTGTTCTTGCTGCTCGTTTTGTAAGGTCAGAAATTGTTCGGTATGATCTTCTGCCATAGTCAGAATCTTATGTTCAGCCAGTTGCTCGGGGGTTTTTAGCTCACCAAACTGATTGAGATAACCTTGACTTGCAAACAGATGCTGTTCAATTTTTTCAAACTGACGGATGACCAGATTCGGATCGTCATCCAGATTGGAGCGTACCCGCAGTGCCAGATCACAGCCTTCATTAATGATATCGACCCGGCGATTGGTGATCATCATCTGAACTTTAATTTCTGGATATTGCTTGAGGAAGTTTGGCAGGATTTTGGCGATTTCATTCTGGGCAATTAAAACCGGCAAACTGACTTTAATCGTACCACGCGGTTCGGTACTAAGATGATCGACCAGATCATGTGCTGCCTGTGCTGCATTTAACATGACTTGTGCATGGCGGTAAACGTTCATGCCAATATCGGTGACCGCAAAATGACGCGAGCTGCGTTGAATCAGGCGGACACCTAGACGTTCTTCCAAGTTATGGACACGACGGCTAAGCTTGGATTTAGGGATGTCTGTTGCACGTTCGGCTGCGCTAAAGCCGCCATGTTCCACCACCTGTGCAAAGCAGTAAAAATCATCAAGATCAGTCAGCATTCCAAAATTCCATTTATGCAACAATCTGCTGATTAAAAATTGATTGTTACGTTCTGTCAATTAAAAAAATATTGAAGTTACTAAAATTTAAAAGCCAACACACTCGATAATGTGATACATAGGCGCTCATTTATAATGTCTGGAATCTCATTACACCACAGCTAAGTGGTGATTCATTAAAAAAATTGCCATTCAATATATAAGCTTAGATAATAAATAAATTTCGTATTAGCCGTCGATGTAAAGTTCAATCAGTTTGAATAATTATGCTAGGTTAAAAGGTATTTATTTTCTAAGCTCTAGCACTCATTTATGATTAAAAAAATTGTCTTAAGCCTATGTCTCTGTGTTTCTCATGTGGCTTTTGCTCAACAGATCGCCCTCAGTTTCGATGATGGACTAGACCCAGCCAATAACCCAGATGCTTGTCATATCAATAATAACATTCTAAATACCCTAAAACAAAAGCGAATTTTGGCTATTGTCTATCCAAGCGTCAGTAAAATTAGCACAGAAAAAGGGTTGCAGATGATTTCAGAGTGGGGGAAACAGGGGCATCGAATAGGCAATCATGGAAATTTACATCTTAACCTAAATAAAGATGACATTAGCTTGAAAAATTATTTAAAAGACATAGAGCAAGGACATCAAATATTTTCTACATTACCCGGATTTGTACCACGTTACCGATTTCCATTTCTTAAAGAGGGAAATACGCTAGAAAAAAGGGAAGGAGTACGACAATGGCTGATAACCCATCATTATCAATCGGGAACTGTTAGCATCGATGCGAGTGATTGGTATTACAATCAACTGTTTTTGCAGTATCAGCAAGCACAAGATCAAGAAAACCTGAATAAATTAAAACAAGCCTATCTGTTTCATTTGCTTGATCGAGCACAGTATTACGATAATTTAGCACAACAAACATTAGGACGTTCCCCCAAGCATGTGCTTTTACTTCATGTAAGAGCCATTAATGCGGCTTGGCTAGAAGACATTATTGATTTGTTTAAGCAACAGGGCTGGAAATTTGTTGATAGTGATAGCGCTTATCAGGATTCAATTTATAAAATTCAGCCACAAACTCTACCTGCGGGTGAAAGTATTTTATGGAATATTGCACAAATTTATGGGCTCAAGTCATTACGTTATCCAGCTGAAGATGCCCCCTATGAATATCCAAATTTGAAAAAATTTGGTTTAAGTGTGGCGCCTTAGATACGGCTATTTCACTTTAGAAAATCACGAGGTGTATGCTATAGACAGTAAGAGTTAGATAGTATTTAGGCTGTAACCAATATGATTAAGTGTCGCTACGTTTTCTAAATACCTGAATAATCATCATCGAACATGACACAGCATATGTCTTGTGATGAAATTATTTTTCTAGGAGCTGAATCAACTGTTGCACACCGTCAGTAGCCGTTTGGGTGATCTTGTGAAATTGTACCGGCAATTGTTGTTGGTCTGCTCTGGGGTCAATATAATAGGCCTGGCAAGATACCGGAATGTCATGAATCAATCCCGCCACTGGATAAACTTGCAGACTGGTGCCAATCACCACAAAAATATCGGCATCTTGTACACAATTTTGGGCTTCTGCATAGGCAGGAACGGCTTCGCCAAACCAGACCACGTGTGGACGCAGTGGATAACCTGCTGTGCAAAAGTGCTTGTTTAAATCTAAATCAGTTTCTTCAACCGGATAGAATTCGGTCGTACTTTGTGCATCTGGACCTGAGGTTTTGGCCAGTCGGATATTGCCATGAAGATGAATCACTTTGCTGCTGCCGGCACGTTCATGCAGATCATCGATATTCTGGGTAATGACATGCACATCATAATCTTGTTGCAGTTGCGCAATCTGGAGATGTGCAGTATTTGGCTCTGCCTCCAGAATATTTTTTCGGCGTGCATTGTAAAAGCGCTGTACCAGTTGCGGATCTCTGGCCCAGGCCTGCGGAGTGGCGACATCTTCAATCCGATACTGTTCCCAAAGACCATCGCTGTCACGGAAGGTATTGATGCCACTTTCTGCGCTCATACCCGCACCTGAAAAGACCACCAGTTTTTTCATTATTTTTCTCCTGAATATTTAAACTGCCGAAGTACTCGATTGTGAATTCTCTTTCAAGAAGACACCGAGTTCTCTGGAAAATTTTAGCGGTTCAGTCAGCAAGGGCGTATGACCGGATTTTTTAAAAATCACCTGTTTGGCTTGAGGCAGGCTTTCTGCAATCAGGCGCTGTCCTTCAAAAGGATAGAGCCGGGATTGCGCGCCGCTAAAGAAAGTCACCGGACATTGAAGTTTGGTTAATGCTTCACGGTAATCTTCTCGATGATACAGATAATTGTTGATATACCACGCCATATAGTCCATACGGCTGGATGGCAGTAATAAACTTTGAAAGCGAGGTTGATGCAGTAAAAACTCAAATACTTTAAGACTATAGGGATGACTGTTTTGCAGCTGGATAAAGCGCAGCCACAATGCGCCAATCTGTTGGCGTACCGTTTGATCTAGATCGCGAATAAATTGAATTTGCGGATGTGCAGCGAGGAGAACAGACAGTTGCTGCAAAATCTCCCTAAATTCGTCATGTTTTGGTCCAAACAGACCAAAAGCCCAAGTATCATCTACCGGTATTTTGGGTGTCTGATCAATATGCAAATAAGCCGTGATCCGTTTAGCGAAATGATCAGAGTGCAGACCATGCATAAGTGTGGTTGCCCCCATAGAGTAGGCAATGACTATGACTCGATCGAACTTGAGCTGATCTACCACTGAGCGCACATCCTGCCAATGACAGTTAATTGCATCCAGATTTGCTGGAATTTTACAGTCTTTGGATGCACCGAAACCACGCCATTCTGGAATAATAAAACGAAACCTGTTTTTATGCGGATATAAAAAGGCCGCCCATTGCCAGCTCAACATGCCCAGACCAGACAACACTAAAACTGGTTGACCCTGACCGTATTCACGTACAAACAGCTGTTCGCCGTCTGGCATGCGATAAAAGGGCATGAATATTCTCCTTATTTTTATCCCGATCGTTTATTTAAACTGTTTGAGTCGCGGAATAACGGTTTCCAGCCAGTGAATCCAGCCAAGTTCTTGATCAATGCCGAGTTGTAAAATCATTTTATGAATATACAGGGTGCGATCATTTTCATTAGCTTGGGCAAAGTCTTTGGCAAAAATTTGCTGATAGGTGTTGAGTTTTTCTTTGTGCAGGACTAAATGCCGTTCCAGTTCCGCTAATGTGTTGTTGCCACCAAGCTGCGCTTCGGCACGTAAGCGTACCATCAATTCTTCGCGCAACTGTGCCGGTGGACTTTGCTGTATCATCCAGTGAGCCAATTCTTCACGACCGGGCAGTTCAACCTGATAGGTTTTTTTACGTGAATGTGCATCTTCTTCTTCGAGTGTTGAAATCCAGCCCTGTTTTGACATGGCATTTAGCTCTCGATAGATTTGCTGGTGGGTCGCATTCCAGAAGAATCCCATTGAGCGGTCAAAGCGCCGCGCCAGTTCTATTCCGGTACTGGGTTTTTCAATCAGGCTGGTCAGTAGCACATGCGATAAAGACATAAACGTCTCAAAAAAATGACTCGGGATTATTATGCAACATGTTGCATAAAAATCAATTCTGATTTATATATTAGTGCAACAAGTTGCATAATTCTGATCGATAAATGCAATATCTGATCAGCTGAATAAAAATAGCCAGCACATCAGCACGCTAAGGAGTTGAAATGTCTAAATATCCGAATTTACTTGCCCCGCTTGATTTAGGGTTTACCACACTCAAAAACCGGGTGCTGATGGGGTCAATGCACGTGGGGCTTGAAGAAGCACCCGGCGGATATGAGCGGATGGCAGCTTTTTATGCAGAGCGTGCCAAAGGTGGCGTGGCCTTAATCGTGACGGGTGGTATTTCACCCAATGATCATGGGGTGACGTTTCAGGGCGGCTCCAAGCTTGACAGTGTCGAAGAAGCTGAAAAGCATAAAGTGATTACCCAAGCGGTGCATGATGCAGGCGGGAAAATTGCCCTGCAAATTTTGCACACGGGCCGTTATTCCTATCAGGCAGAAAATGTTGCACCCTCTCCGATTCAGGCACCCATTAACCCGGTCAAGCCGCATGCCTTGAGTTCAGCTGAGGTTCAGCAAACTATTGATGACTTCGCCAATTGTGCCAAGCTGGCACAGTATGCCGGTTATGATGGCGTAGAAATTATGGGGTCGGAAGGTTATTTGATTAACGAGTTTATTGCAGCGCGAACCAATCATCGTGATGATGAATGGGGCGGCAGCTATGAAAACCGCATTCGTTTCCCGATCGAGATCGTGCGCCGTACCCGTGAAATGGTCGGTGAAAACTTTATTATTATCTATCGTCTGTCTATGCTGGATCTGGTGGAAGGTGGCTCAACTTTAGATGAAGTGGTACAACTGGCTAAAGCCATTGAAAAAGCCGGTGCCACGATTATCAATACCGGCATCGGCTGGCATGAAGCACGTATTCCGACAATTGCCACCAAGGTTCCTCGTGCAGCCTTTACCTGGGTTACCCGCAAGCTCAAAGGTCTGGTAAAAGTTCCTCTCATTACTTCTAACCGCATCAATACACCTGAGATGGCTGAGTATGTACTGGCTTCTGGTGATGCCGATATGATTTCCATGGCGCGTCCAATGCTGGCTGACTCTGAGTTTGTGCTTAAAGCTGAACAGGGTCGTAGCGATGAGATCAATACGTGTATCGGTTGTAATCAGGCCTGTCTGGATCATATTTTCTCGATGAAAATTGCCACCTGTCTGGTCAATCCACGGGCCTGTTATGAAACCGAACTCATCTTCAAAGACGTTGGCGAAGCGAAAAATATTGCCGTGATTGGGGCAGGTCCTGCCGGTTTAAGTTTTGCAGTCTATGCAGCGAATCGTGGTCATCAGGTCACGGTATTTGATGCGGCTGCACAGATTGGAGGACAATTTAATATTGCCAAAACCATTCCGGGCAAGGAAGAATTTTATGAAACCTTGCGCTACTTTAAACGTCAAATCGAGTTGCAGCCACGCATCAAGTTAAAGTTGAATCATACTGCCAGTTTTGCAGAACTTGAAGCGTCAGCATTTGATGAGATTGTCGTGGCAACAGGGGTAACCCCGCGTCAACTGGATATTCCGGGGATTGATCATCCAAAAGTCTTATCTTATATCGAGGTGTTAAAAGAGCGTAAAGCTGTGGGACAGCGTGTGGCGATTATTGGTGCGGGGGGTATTGGTTTTGATACCGCGGAACTTCTGAGCCATGAAGGGGAAAGTGGCAGTATCAATCCAGAAAAATTCTATGATGAATGGGGCATCGATACCAAATATGATCAGGTCGGTGGTTTAAAAACTCCAGTTCTGGAAAAATCATCCCGTGAAATTTACTTATTGCAACGAAAAGCTGCTTCTGTGGGTTCTAGTCTGGGTAAAACCACGGGCTGGATTCACCGCACAGGGCTTAAACATCGTGACGTGAAAATGATTGCGGGTGCCAGCTATGACAGGATTGATGATCAGGGCTTGCATATCACCGTCAATGATAAGCAAATGGTGTTGGAAGTGGATAATGTCATTATTTGTGCTGGTCAGGAATCTTATACCGCCATGTTTGATGAGTTAAAATCTGCTGGTAAAAGTGTACACCTGATTGGTGGCGCCAAAGAAGCGGGTGAGTTAGATGCTAAACGTGCCATTCGTCAGGGGGCTGAATTGGCAGCGGTGATCTAAAAATATTAAAACCTGCTTTTTTTCCTCTCCTTTATTAAAGGAGAGGATTTATAAGAAAGAATCTCCCTTGTGAAGCAGTACTTCTCACCTTTAATAAAGGGGGAGCGCTCTGTATTTAAAATATCAAAACAAAAAAGGAACCTCAAATGAGCATCGAAACTACAAAAAAATCCATTGATCGTTGGCACGAGATGTTAGCAACCCGCGATATGTCGATCTTGAATGAGTTACTTGCTGAGGATGTTGTATTTCGCTCACCTGTGGCTTTTCATCCTTATCCTGGCAAACAGGTGGTCTTTTTTATTCTGAGCAATGTGATCCAAGTCTTTGAAAACTTCACTTATCACCGTGAATTTATAAGTGAAGATGGTAACAATGTCGTACTTGAGTTTTCTGCTCAGGTAAGCGATAAAAAACTCAAGGGAGTTGACATGATTCAGTTTAATGAAGAAGGTCAGATCATTGATTTTGAAGTGATGATCCGGCCTAAGTCTGGACTTGAAGCCTTAGCGGTACAAATGGGCCAACGGATGCAGTCATTCCAAGTTAAAACTTAATTCGAATTATTGATTCAAGTCGGCATGAAGTTTGTAAATCACAGCTAGTCGAACTAGAGAGGATGACAGATGAAAATGTTGCTTAAAAAATTGGGTCAGCTGTCCAGTGAATATCTGGATCGCTTCAGTGGCGCAGATGAACCGACCCTGTATTACCATCCAAATGGTGTTTTTTCAGGACTCATTGAACGCTTACCGCAGCTGCAACAAAAATATCGTCCTACGCCGTGGTTAGCCAATGCACACGCACATATTCTATATTTGGATCTTATTAAAAAACATACGATTAAACTTAAATATGATGTACTTGAACAGCTAAAAATGTCGGATGGCGGGATTACCGGTATTGCCTGGTATGGGCTGGATTTGCCAGCAAATACACCGACCATTGTCTTATTACATACCATCACCGGCTCTCCAGAGTCGATGCGTGAACTGGTACAGGATCTGCATAAACATACCGGTTGGCGAGTGGCCTTGTGTTTGCGCCGTGGGCATGCAGACCTGCCCATGCCTGTAGCTAAAATGAACCTGTTCGGCTCGACCCAAGATCTACGTGAACAACTGCTGTATATACAGGATAGATTTCCTCAGTCTGAGCTGTATGGGGTCGGATCTTCTGCGGGTACAGGCTTGCTGGTGCGTTATCTCGGAGAAGAGGGATCACAAACACCGTTAAAAGCGGCTTTTGCCTTATGTCCAGGCTATAACACCGAAACCGGATTTGCCCATGTACATCCGTTTTATAGCAAAGTCATGGCCAAAAAACTAATCAAACGCTTTATTCATCCTTATCAGGAAACCTGGCAAATTTATCCTTCCTGGAAGCAATTGCTGGAGGTAAAAGACTTATCGGAGTTTGAACAGCGTTATTATCAACTGGCCGGTTTTTCAGACTATGAGAGTTATAGTAAGGCCACGAATCCAATTTATGTATTTGAAAACATTAAAGTTCCATTAATGATTTTAAATGCGGAAGATGATCCGGTGTGTCATATCCAGAATCTGGAACCTTATAAAGAAAAAATTCGGGCAATGTCGAATATCATGGTGATTACCACCAAAAAAGGCAGTCATTGCGGATTTTATCAAGGTCTGATGCAAACAGAATCGTGGGCTACGCGATTAATGGCAGACTATTTGATGCACTTGTCTCGTAATTCTGCACCGACATCTGCTTAAAAAAGAGTAATAAAAAAACCCAGCAAAAGCTGGGTTTTTTGATGAATTCTCTTGATTAATCAAGCGCTGGCATCGCTGCTGCAATGGCATCAGCCACAGCGTCTTCTTCAGATTTGTTTGAATCAGAGTTTGATTTAGGCGTTGCTGCAGGTTTTGAAGGCTCTGGAGCTGGATTGTTTTCTGACGGCGTTCTTGTTGGAGCTGGTGTAGCTTCAACAGGTTCAGGCTTCTTCACTTCACGACGAATTTCAGTCGTCGTGTTAGCTGTCTGTTCACGTTGAATTTCCACAGTTGTCTCTGGAACTTCTTCAATTACCGCTTCTTCTACCGGCTCAAGCGGTTCAAATTGTGCTGGTTCAGGCGTTACAACTTCAGGTGCTGGATTAACCTCAACTTGTTCTTCT
The DNA here is from genome assembly GCF_022869025.1 of Acinetobacter sp. F-1. NCBI lineage: Bacteria > Pseudomonadati > Pseudomonadota > Gammaproteobacteria > Moraxellales > Moraxellaceae > Acinetobacter > Acinetobacter sp. F-1. The sequence continues at coordinate 179,301 of NZ_JAJKFX010000005.1, forward strand.
TCTTTAGGTGCTTCTTTTTTTACACACGCAGTCAAGCTCAGGCCAGTCAGGATTACGGTACAGAGTAAAAATTTCTTCATCATCATTGCATCAAACAGAAAAGTGTGGAGGGGATTACACTATTATAGCAGCAAATTACAAGATAGAAATCATATGAACTTACAGTAATTTTTTATTGGAATTGCTGTTAGAATAGTCAATTGTTTATTGTTCTTTGAATTGATGCGGATTGACTTTGCTTTCTAGGTACAAGGTAAAGTAAAATTGCGCAACATTGCAGGCCGATTTAGGCTCGATTGTACGAGAAACCCAATGACCCATTTTATTTTCGTTACTGGTGGTGTAGTTTCATCACTAGGTAAAGGTATTTCAGCTGCTTCTGTTGCTGCACTTTTAGAAGCTCGTGGTTTAAAAGTGACCATGGTAAAAATGGATCCATACATTAATGTCGATCCAGGGACGATGAGCCCATTCCAACATGGTGAAGTTTTTGTTACAGAAGACGGTGCTGAAACAGACTTAGATTTGGGTTACTACGAACGTTTCTTGCGTCGTGCGAAAATGACCAAACTGAATAACTTCACATCAGGTCGTGTTTACCAAGATGTTCTGAACAAAGAACGCCGTGGTGACTATCTGGGTGGTACTGTGCAAGTTATTCCACACATTACTGACAATATCAAAGAGCGTGTCCTGCGTGCAGGCGAAGGCTATGATGTTGCGATTGTAGAGATCGGCGGTACAGTAGGTGACATTGAATCTCTCCCATTCATGGAATCTGTACGTCAGCTAATGGTTGAACTTGGTCATAAACGTACCATGTTAATGCACTTAACGTTACTCCCATACATTAAGTCTGCAGCAGAATTAAAAACCAAACCAACACAGCACTCTGTTAAAGAACTTCTGTCGATTGGTATTCAGCCAGACATTCTCATCTGCCGTACCGAGTACGATGTAGATGCAGATACTATCCGTAAAATTGCATTATTTACCAACGTTGAAGCACGTGCCGTTGTGGTATGTAAAGATGCACGTTCGATCTATCAGATTCCACGTACTTTCTACGAACAGAATGTTGATGATTTAATCTGCGAACGTTTTGGTTATAACGACCTTCCTGAAGCGGATTTAACCGATTGGGATAACGTGGTAGAAGCATTATTGAACCCAGAATACACCGTTCGTGTAGCGATGGTCGGTAAATATGTAGAACTTCCAGATGCGTATAAATCTGTGAACGAAGCACTTTTACATGCCGGGGTGAAAAACCGCGTTAAAGTCCAAATTGACTATGTCAATGCAGAAGAACTTGAAAGCCAGGACGTGAACGAAGTATTGAAAGATGCCGATGCGATTCTGGTTCCAGGTGGTTTTGGTGAACGTGGTACTGAAGGCAAAATGCAGGCGATTCAATTCGCACGTGAAAACGGTGTACCTTTCCTTGGTATTTGCTTAGGTATGCAGTTGGCTGTAATCGAATATGCACGTAATGTTGTGGGCATTAGCGATGCAACGTCGACTGAATTTAACCGTTCGACCAAATCTCCATTGATTGGCTTGATCACTGAATGGTTAGATGAGCGCGGTGAAGTTCAGCAACGTTCTGCTGACTCTGATTTGGGTGGCACCATGCGTCTAGGGGCTCAAAAATCTGAACTGGTTGCAGGCACAAAAACAGCTGAAATCTATGGTTCTGAAGAAATCATTGAGCGTCACCGTCACCGTTACGAAATGAACAACCGTTATATCCCATTGCTTGAAGAAAAAGGCATGAAGATTTCTGGTTATTCACCGGTACAGCATCTGGTAGAAACAGTTGAAATTCCTCAACATCCTTGGTTTATTGCGGTACAATTCCACCCGGAATTTACCAGCTCACCACGTGAAGGTCATCCATTATTTGCCGGTTTCATTGATGCTGCGAAAAAGCAGTACCAAAAAACTCAATAATCGGTGTGTAGGACACAACTAGGAAGTTTAAATGTCGCAATTAAAACCACAAGAAATTGTACGTTTGGGCGATATACAAATGGCAAATCATTTGCCATTTGTATTATTCGGCGGAATGAATGTACTTGAATCTAAAGACTTGGCTTTTGAGATCGCTGAGACTTATGTCGATATTTGTACACGTTTGGGTATTCCCTATGTGTTCAAGGCCAGCTTTGATAAAGCCAACCGTTCAAGCTTGAACTCGTTCCGTGGCCCAGGCCTCGACAAAGGTCTCGAGTGGTTAGCTGACATTAAAAAACACTTTAATGTGCCAATCATCACTGATGTACACGAGCCGTACCAGGCGGCGCCTGTTGCAGAAGTGGCGGACATTATCCAGCTGCCGGCTTTCTTGAGTCGTCAGACGGATCTGGTGGAAGCCATGGCAAAAACCGATGCCATCATCAACATCAAAAAAGCACAATTCCTTGCACCACACGAAATGCGTCATATTTTGCATAAGTGTCTGGAAGCAGGAAATGACAAACTGATCATTTGTGAGCGTGGTTCAGCATTTGGCTATAACAATCTGGTTGTAGACATGCTGGGCTTCGATATCATGAAAGAAATGAATGTGCCTGTGTTCTTTGATGTGACGCATGCCTTGCAAACTCCAGGTGGCCGTGCCGATTCTGCTGGCGGACGCCGCGCCCAGATTACCACATTGGCGCGTGCAGGTATGGCAACCGGTCTTGCAGGTTTGTTCCTGGAAGCACATCCTGATCCAGAGAAAGCCAAGTGTGATGGCCCATGTGCATTGCGCATGTCTCAACTTGAGCCTTTCTTGGCACAGCTAAAAGAATTGGATACCTTGGTCAAAGGTTTCGAAAAGTTAGATACACACTGAGTTTATCACTCTTGCGCTGCCCTAAAGGCAGCTCATATTAATCAACTGAGGAATAGTTCATGAGCCAAATCGTTGACATTCGTGCACGTGAAATTTTGGACTCTCGTGGTAACCCTACCATCGAAGCAGACGTAATCTTAGCATCTGGCGTAGTTGGCCGTGCATGTGCACCATCTGGTGCTTCAACTGGTTCTCGTGAAGCTTTAGAACTTCGTGATGGCGATAAAGCACGTTACTTAGGTAAAGGTGTTAAAACTGCGGTAAATAATGTAAACACCTTAATCCGTGATGCTTTGCTTGGTAAATCTGTATTCGAACAAAAAGACATCGATAACACGATGATTGCTTTAGACGGTACTGAAAACAAAGAAAAACTGGGTGCAAACGCAACTTTAGCTGTATCTTTGGCTGCTGCACGCGCTGCTGCTGATGAAAAGAAAATTCCTCTTTTTCAATATATTGCAGACCTTCGCAACAACTCGATTTTGACCATGCCTGTACCAATGATGAACATCATCAATGGTGGTTCACATGCAGACAATAACGTTGATATTCAAGAATTCATGATTGAGCCAGTGGGCTTCACTTCATTCTCTGAAGCTTTACGCGCTGGCGCTGAAATCTTCCATTCTTTAAAATCAGTTTTAAACAAAAAAGGTTTAAACACTGCTGTGGGTGATGAAGGTGGTTTCGCACCAAACCTTCGTTCTAACGAAGAAGCAATCACGGTTATTCTTGAAGCAATTGGTCAAACTGGCTACAAAGCAGGTTCTGACATTATGCTGGCGCTGGATTGTGCATCTTCAGAATTCTACAAAAATGGTCAGTACATTCTTGCGGGCGAAGGCAACAAAGCGTTCACCAGCAACCAGTTCTCTGACTATTTGGCTGGCCTTGTAAACCAATACCCAATTATTTCAATTGAAGATGGTTTGGATGAGTCGGATTGGGAAGGCTGGTCTTACCTGACTTCGATTCTTGGCGACAAGATCCAGTTGGTAGGTGATGACCTGTTCGTAACGAATCCTAAAATCCTGCAACGTGGTATCAACGAAAAAGTAGGTAACTCGATCCTGATCAAATATAACCAGATCGGTACCTTGACTGAAACTTTAGATGCGATCTATCTTGCCAAAGAAAATGGTTACTCTACTGTGATTTCACACCGTTCAGGTGAAACTGAAGATTCAACCATTGCGGATCTTGCAGTAGGTACAGCAGCAGGTCAAATCAAAACCGGTTCACTTTGCCGTTCTGACCGTGTAGCGAAATATAATCAGTTACTTCGTATTGAAGAATTGACTAATGCTGCATATCGCGGTAAAGCTGAGTTTAAAGGTTTGAACTAAGCGACTTATGTCAATGTTAAATGTATTCGACTCGACTGCGAGTAAAGTACTGTTGGGCCTTGCGATCATTTTGATCGCAGGGTTTCAATATTTATACTGGTTTGGTGAAGGTGGTTATCATGATCATCAGCAGCTGACCCAGAAAATCCAGCAGCAAATGGAATTGAATGATGAGCTGAAAGAACGTAATCGCGTTCTGGCGGCAGAAGTCTACGATTTAAAGAATGGTATTGAAGCCATCGAAGAACATGCGCGTTTAGATCTTGGCCTGATTAAGCCACGTGAAACTTTTATTCAAATGAGCACGATCAGTACTCAATATAAACCCATCTATCTTAATCCAAATTCTAAAGTAGATCTGCGAACCAATGAGTCACCTGAGCCAACAAATACCCCGTAAATTATGGGTCATTCTTCCTGCTGCAGGTTCAGGTAGCCGTTTTTCTAAAACAGAACTCAAGCAATATCAGACGCTTCAACAACGAACTGTTCTTGAACATACCGTTGCACGTCTGAATCAATTGCCTTTGACTGGTTATGTATTGGCGATTGGTACACAGGACAATGTCGCAAAAACTCTGCCATTTTCCGATCTGGAAAAAGCACATTTTTGTTTGGGCGGCGCAGAGCGAGTGAATTCGGTGCTGAATGCATTAAATTATTTATCTGCAATGGCCTCTGAAGATGACTGGATCATGGTGCATGATGCGGCACGCCCTTGTGTCAGTCTGGATTGTCTTCAACAGTTGGTCAATACGGCAATTGCACAGGATCGGGCTGCGATTCTGGCGATTCCGGTACGAGATACACTTAAGCGTGTAGTCACCGGTTCTGATATTGAGGAAACGGTGGATCGCTCCATGCTCTGGCAGGCACAAACGCCGCAAATGGCCAAGCTGGGCACATTAAAACGGGCGATTGAACAGGCTTTGCAGGATGGTGCTAACATTACCGATGAAGCCAGCGCACTGGAACATATCGGTGAGCAGGTGAGTGTGGTGCAAGGGCGTTCCGATAATATTAAAATTACCTATCCGGATGATCTGGAACTGGCCAAGCTGATTTTACAAGCTCAGGCTTAAAAATATATTCGATAAAATTTAAATAAAAGCAGAATAAATCTGGCTATAGCGATCTATTCCCTATAGCTTTCACTTATAATTTTGCCATCATTCTTTTTCACCTTTTGGCCAATGATACCTTCACAGCAGTATCGGTTTTTACGTCATTCTTTGCGTGATGGACGTAGTATTAACCCGCAAGATTCCTCCCGGTGGACCAAGTTGCACCTTGATCCCTGGTTGTTGTGCTTTCTGGTTCTCAATGCAATCCTGGGGTTGATGGTGGTGTATAGCGCGACCTCTGAAGATTCCGGGATGGTTGTTCGTCAGGCGATCAGTTTCGGGATTGGTTTTGTGCTGCTATTTATCTGTGCGCAGATTCCACCGAAAGTCTATCAGGCGATCAGTCCCTACCTGTATGCCTTTGGCATATTCATGCTGCTCTTGGTGTTTGTGATTGGTGAAAAACGCCTGGGTGCAACGCGTTGGATTACTTTGCCTGGTATTGGGAGTATGCAACCGAGTGAGGTGATGAAATTTGCCATGCCTTTGATGATGGCCTGGTATTTTGCACGTAAGCCATTTCCTCCCAAATTTGTACATATTGTCGGTGCATTAATTTTACTGGCTATACCATTTGTTTTGGTTGCACTCCAACCTGATTTGAATATTGGTTTGGTGGTTCCGGGTGTTTTTGTCTTGTTTTTAAGCGGGATGTCGTGGCGTCTGATTGTTGGTGCGGCAGCAGCACTGGCTGTGGCAGCACCAGTTTTATGGATGTTCGTACTACAAGAGTATCAAAAGAAACGTATTACCACGATGTTTGATCCGGAGTCGGATGCATTGGGTGCAGGCTGGAATATCATTCAGTCCAAAATCGCCATTGGTTCAGGTGGTTCCACAGGCAAAGGTTATACTGAAGGGACACAATCGCATTTGGGTTATCTGCCCGAGCATCATACCGACTTTATTATGTCGACCTATGCCGAAGAATTCGGTTTTATTGGTGTTTTTCTGCTGTTCAGTTTATTTACTGCCATTATTATTCGTTGTTTGATGATTGGCTTAAACAGTTTTCATAATTTTGGACGTTTATATGCCGGAGCTATTGGACTGACCTTTTTCTTCTTTGTATTTTTAAACTCGGGCATGGTGAGTGGTATCTTGCCGGTGACTGGAGACCCATTGCCGCTCATGAGTTATGGCGGAACGGCGGTGATTTCTATGCTCGCAGGTATGGGAATTGTGATGTCGATTCATACCCATCGATAAATTATTCTAAAAGTCGGATGTGTTCCGGTTTTACAAATATTGTTAAGACATGCGGGTAAAGAAAAGTATCTTCATTACATTCATGCTCAATGTGGAAATTGCTTCCAAATGCAGAGTGATATAAGCGTACAACAAAAAGCAGAAATGGATAAACGATATAAAGAAGCCCTCAATCGAGGGCTTCTTTCGTCTTAAAACTTAACTGAAAAACCAGGTGTAATAGCCCCAGATCATCAAAGGCCAAGCCAAAAATGGACTAAATAGCCATTTCCAGAACCAGTGGCGAGGTACGAAACCGACACCATGTACAAAGCCTCCAGAAATACCAATCATGATATACATCATGGCACTATGGCTATATTCACCGTTGGCATCCAGCATTGCAGAGGGATGAACCAATAACACTGCGGCGAGAGGAAAAGCCAGCAGGCAGGAAATCATCATCGCAAATTTGTTTGGTTTCTTGTCTACAACGGTTTTCTCAAGCGCAGCTTCGGTCATATTTTATTCCTCATCCAGGTCTTGGTGTTGTTCCATATAAATTGCAGCAATCACACTGGCAAAACACGCCATAAGTACACCCAGAATCCAGGCAAAATACCACATAATTTTGTCTCCTTAGTGCACAGCCTTAATACAGGCTGTGTGAATTGTCTTCAATATGTTTGTTGGTAATCACGGCCCACATCTTGTAATAACACCAAGTGGTATAGATCAGGATCAATGGAACAAAGATACCTGCCGCAACGGTCATCACGGTTAAGGTATTTTTACTGGATACCGCATCCCACATGGTCAGACTGACAGTCGGATTTAAGCTGGATGGCATCAGGAACGGGAACAGGGCAAAACCGGCAGTCAAGATTGCCCCGACGACTGCCAGAGAAGAACCCAGGAAGCTCAAGCCAGCCTTGTTTTTACCTGCAGCCAGTACAATGATGAATCCCCCTAGAATGCCGGCAATTGGAGCTGCCATTGTAATTGGATAAATCGAATAGTTGTTCATCCAGCCCGGATTGGCATTGGTCAGTACTTCTTTTGCTAATGGGTTGGCAACACCATTGGTGTCAAAAGGCATCACCAGGCTATAACCCTGGATGTTTCCAAAATACAACCATGCACCCGCAGCAAGGAAAGTCGCCAAGTAGACCAGACCCATGATTTGTGTCGCTTTGGCAGAGCGCTGACGTAAGTCACCATCGGTACGCAGCATCAGCCATGCACCACCATGTGCGCATAACATCGATAAACTGACCAGACCACATACAATTGCAAATGGATTTAGCAGGGCAAAGAAGCTACCTGTGTAGGTAGAGCGTACAGTTTCATCCAAGGTAAAAGGCACGCCCAGAAACATATTGCCGAACGCAACACCAAAAACCAATGCCGGAACCGCACCGCCTACAGCCAGGCCCCAATCCCAAGACGTACGCCACTTAGTATTTTCCAGTTTTGAGCGATAGTCAAAGCCGACCGGACGCAAGAATAAGGCAAACAGTACCAGTAAGAGTGCCCAGTACATGCCAGAGAAGGCAGTTGCGTAAACCATTGGCCAGGCGGCAAATAAAGCACCACCTGCCGTAATAAACCAGACCTGATTGCCGTCCCAGTGTGGGGCAATGGTGTTGATCGCGGCACGGCGCTCGTTATCATTTTTGCCCACAAATGGCATGATTGCCATGGAACCCATATCGAAGCCATCGGTGAGGGCGAAACCAATCAGCAATACGCCAACCAGCACCCACCAAATTATTTTGAGCAATTCATATTCGATCATGCTTGAGTCTCCCCATTTGCTTTTTCTGCAGCGGCAAGCTTTTCAAAGTGGTATTTACCGGTATGTAGGGAGCTTGGTCCAAGGCGCGAGAACTTGATCATCAGGTACATTTCAATAATCAGTAACACGGTATAGAACGCTGCCAAGGCAATAATTGAACCCCATACATCGCCAGTACTTAAGCTAGATGCTGAAAGATGCGTCGGTAAGACTTCACCAATCGTCCATGGTTGACGACCGACCTCTGCCACATACCAGCCGGTTTGTGCAGCCACCCAAGGTAAAGGAAGCGCAAATAAGGCAAATTTCAATAACCAAGGTTTGTTTTCAGCATTGCGTTTTGCGACTGCAACAGTTGCCAGAATGAAGAGAAGCAGCATCAAGAAACCAGAACCCACCATGGCGCGGAATGCCCAGAACAGGCTTGGTACATGTGGAATGGTGTCTGCCGCCGCAGCTTTAATTTGTGCTTCAGTCGCATCCACCACATTTGGCGTATATTTCTTCAGCAGCAAGCCATAACCGAGGTCTTTTTGTGATTCATCAAAAGCCGCTTTAAGCTCAGGTGATTTATCTCCTGCACGGAGCAGCTCTAACTGTTCATACGCCACCATACCGTTACGGATCCGCTGTTCGTGCTGAGCAATCAGATCTTTAATTCCGGTCACTTGTTCAGTGGTGGAGCGGGTTGCAATCAGACCCATCACATAAGGAATCTTGATCGCATAGTCAGTGGTTTGGGTTTCTGCATTTGGAATCCCAAATAAGGTGAATGCTGCTGGTGCAGGATGCGTATCCCATTCTGCTTCAATCGCCGCAAGTTTGGTTTTTTGGACATCGCCCAGCTCATAACCTGATTCATCACCCAGTAAAATCACTGAAAGTGTAGACGCAAGCCCGAAGATGGCAGCAATGGCAAAAGAACGACGTGCAAAAGGCAGATCGCGTTTCTTCAGCATGTAGAAACTTGAAATAGCCAGTACGAAAATAGCACCCGTGACATAACCGGCGGATACCGTATGCACGAATTTAACCTGAGCGACCGGATTAAAGATCAGGGCAGCAAAGTCCACCATTTCCATACGCATGGTTTCATAGTTAAATGCCGAACCGACCGGGTTTTGCATCCAGCCATTGGCGACCAGAATCCATAACGCGGACATGTTCGAACCCAAAGCGACTAGCCAGGTGACTGCCAGATGTTGCACTTTGGACAGGCGATCCCAGCCAAAGAAGAACAGCCCGATGAAAGTCGATTCAAGGAAGAAGGCCATCAGGCCTTCAATCGCCAGCGGTGCACCAAAAATATCACCAACATAATGCGAGTAATAAGCCCAGTTGGTTCCGAACTGGAACTCCATGGTCAGACCTGTGGTCACCCCCAAGGCGAAGTTAATACCAAACAGTTTTCCCCAGAACTTGGTCATGTCTTTATAGATTTCTTTGCCGGAAATCACATAAGTGGTTTCCATGATGGCAAGCAGAAAAGCCAGACCTAAAGTGAGTGGAACAAAAATAAAGTGATACATCGCGGTCATGGCGAACTGGAACCGCGAGAGATCGACCACGCTTTCAGAAATCATCAACGTGTCTCCTGGATTTGGGAAGGATTGCCGGCAATACGCTCGGCGACTTGATTGTCAAAATTTTTAGGAATAGTAGGTGCGTCAAACCAGATATTTTTAATAATCATAAGCAAAATAACTTTGATAATTAAAATAGCGGTTATTTCTCTCACCACTTTTTGGTTTAGATTTTTGGGAACTAAGCTCATTCGAACAAGCCTGTTATATGGTTTGTTATATATTATTAACCAATTGTAAATATAAAATAAATAGACAATACAGTTTAAGTAAATATATATTTATAAGTATATGAATATAATGATTATATATTTTCATGAGTTAAAAATTATTCTAAATATTTTGTATTATTTTGTGTAAATTTATTGGATTTTAAATCCGACTAAAATGCTTATATTTATATTTTAATGTCGATTGTTTTAGTTGGATTAATGTTTTTTAATTGTTATTAAGTTCATTAAAATGATTGTCTTTAAATATAAGGTTGAATTAATCAAACTATTTTAGTAGGTTTTTATACTGAATAAATGGGAGCTTCTTAATAAGGAGTTATTAAAAAATATTCTTGATGAATAACTTGAATACAAGCATTTTTAGGCTGTTTAATGGAATAACAATGAGCAAAAAAAGATCCCGCGTAGGGATCTTTGAAGGTGTCTTATGTGTCTTACTTAATGCGTAATACCTAAAACATGTTGTTTCAGCTTTATGAGGGTTGTTGGACTTAGAAGTCGTAACGCATGCCGACTGACAGTCCAAGTGCAGTTTCACCAGCTGCATTGACACCTTGAGATGAACCTGCCTTGTTACTACGCGCCTGTGACCATGGCGTTAAGTTGGCACTGTCATCATTTAACATGGCAGCAATATTGCCATATACACGGAACTGTTTATCAAGTCGGTGTTCTAGACCCAGCGCGAGCAAGGTGGAACTGGCTTCACTGGCATCGACATCGCGGTGGAATACATGGCCTTTAAGGGTATTTTTGTCTGTAAGTTTATAGTCCGCACCGATTCCGTAAACATTTGCATCTGCATTGGTGCCGCTGCCATCATCAAGAGAAGTGAACTGATAAAGCGCGCCCACATTTAATTCTGGGGTCAGTTTATATGCAGCTGCTAAACGGATACCATCACGTTCTCCTCGGCTAACATCTTCAGCATAATGCTCGTAAGCGGCTGCTATATCCCAGTTGCCTGCCTTGTAGTTTAGGCCTAGGTCATAGGCTTGAGACTTTTCATTGGTCTCTTCAGTCGTATCATTGCTGATCATGGTGCCATCATGTAAAGACAAGGCTGCTGTTGCAGTGAAACCGCCACCAAATTTAGGCGTTTTATATTCAATGGTATTCGGGTTGCGCTCATCAAAACGATGGTTGTAGGCACGCGTGACGTTACGTAAGTCGCCAACTTGGTCACCAAAAAAGTTAGCAGGGCCGCGGGCTGCTTTAAATGGACTGTCAAAACGACCGACTTTTACCTGACCGAAGTCACCTTTAACCCCGACAAAAGTATCACGGGTTGAGAAGTTAACAGAATCTTCTTCATCGTCAGAGCCGCTTGAAAAGTTAATTTGTTGTTCGATTTGAGCAAAAGCCGTCATGCCATTTTCTAATTGTTGTTCAGCTTTAAAGCCAAGGCGTGACGAGTTTGATGATAAAGCAACTTCATTATAGTCTTTACCATCATCCAGATAATCTAAAGAAACGTGTGCACGACCATAAATTTTAACGTCAGCAGCAGCTGCCATGACTGGTGTTAAAATTGTTGCCCCAATTGCTAATGCAGATAACGTTTTTTTCATGTGTTGCTCCAATAAAGACTTTTTATTCATCGTCTTAAAACAAGTTTCAGTCATGTGTTGAAACATGTACCGCTCTATTGGTGCCAAGTATCGATTACAAATAAGACAGTAAGATTAAGGAAATATTTCAAATCTGTTAAATGTTGTATTTTGTAAGTTTTGTAATATTACACATTCAATTTTTTGTATTTAAAGATAATTTGGTTGCTATTATCTTAATGATTCGCTTTTTTTTCTAAAGTGTTATGCTTTAAGTAGAATAAAAAAATGGAGCCGAAGCTCCATTTTTTTATTCAGTTAAACTTAAAGTGCAGCTTTGATTTTTTCAGCCAGCACTTTAATTTTTTCCTGATCACCCATCTGGGCAGCATGTTTACCCAAGTTGTGCAGGGAAGTCGGCACCAGATGAAAATGAATATGCGGTACAGTCTGACCAGCAGCAGCACCTGATAATTGCATCAGGACAATGCCGTCAACGCCCAAACCTTTTTCAATTGCTTTCGCAACCTTCTGTACAATTTGAATCGTATAGGCCGCAGCTTCAGGGTCTAGATCCAGTAAAGTGATGGCTGGTGCTTTCGGAACGACCAGAGTATGACCATCTGCTTGCGGCATGATGTCCATAAATGCAAGAACCTGGTCATCTTCATACACTTTAATCGCAGGAAGTTCACCGCGTAGAATTCGTGCAAAAATATTCTGATCATCATAAGTCATAAGTACATTCCTTGAGCGTTATTGAATTGAATTATTTACAGTTCAATTCTTTCTGACGATCTTTGATCACGTCAAGACGCTGTTGCTCTTTTTCCGAGAATTTTGGCTTGGTTGTATAGCAATTGTCATTGCCGAACTTCGCTTTTGCTTCTGGATCTTTAAAACAGAATCCTTTAGACGCATAAATCACGTCATGATCATTTTTCAATTTTTTGCATTCCTGTTCAGATGCAAGAACCGATGTTGAAGCCCCGAACAAAGTTGCTAAGCCAATTAATGCTGCAACAGAAAATTTCTTCATGCGAGTTTCCTCTGGGTTATCCACTATATGTGCCTGCCTACTAGTCACAATATGAGGTTTTGTTATCATTATTCAATGGCGAGATATTACTCGATGGTAATATTACTCCATGATTCATACATTTTCACGGCACTGGAAAAATCACTGTTTTTATCCGATAGATCACTGGCCGCCTGAATTAGATTCTGGGTTAATGATAGCACAGGCGCAGACAGTTTAGCCTCACGCGCCAGATCGATTGCGATGCCGGTATCTTTGGCCAAGAGTGGCAGGGCAAAGGTTACAGGAAAACTGCGATTTAAAATACGCTGTGGTAATACGGTTTCGGTCACCATGCTTTTACCACTTGAAGCATTAATACAATCCAGTGCTTCATTCAGGTTGACTCCATGTGCTTTCAGCGTAGTAAAGCCTTCTGCGACCGCACACAGGTTTACAGCCATTAACATATTATTCACAGCTTTCACTGCAAAACCTGCGCCAGATTCACCGACATGCTTAATCAGTGTGCCAAAAGCCTGCATCGCGGGAAGGGCTTTTTCAAAACCTTGGACATCGCCGCCTACCATCACTGTCAAGGTGCCATTTTCAGCACCAATGGTTTGACCGCTGACCGGTGCATCCAGAAAGATCGCACCACGTTCAGCCAGTTGTGCTGCCAGTGTTTGCGCGGAATCCGGTACACCACTGGTACAGTCGACCCAGACTGAGCCGGATTTAAGCGACAAATTTTCCAGAAGTTGTGCTACATCGGCACTGGTCGGCAAACATGAAAAGATAATATCTGCCTGAACGGCCTGTTCTAGCGTAACGGCTTGGGTGCCATATTCAGCAGCATGTTGCTCTGCTTTGTCAAAATTGCGGTTCCAGACATAGACGGTATCAAACTGCTTGGGTAAATGTGCCGCCATACGATAACCCATGGCACCTAAACCGATAAATGCTACTGACTGAATCATGCTGTATCCTCTGAATATGTAAATAAATTTTAATGTTTTTTGGCGATGCTGACGCAGATGCGCTAAGCATCAAGACGTGTAGAGCGCTGCGCCAGCCAGGTCGTCATTTTGGGCCAGAACGTATTGGCTGTTTTCTGGTTGGACATCAGGCCCAGATGACCACCCGGAATCAGAGTAAACGTCTTATCCTGGCTACTTGTCAATTCTATCAAAGGCTTAGCTGACTGTTCTGTGACAATCTGATCGGTTTGGCCGGCACCGACCAACAGCGAGCAGCTGATATTCTTAAGGTCAACAGTACGACCATTTAAGGTGATTGAACCTTGTTTTAAAGGATTTTGCAGCCACAGATGTAAGACCATGTCCTGATTAATCCCGCCCGGATAATCAATCATCTTATTCAGAAAATTTCCCATGGTGGCATGTTCATAGACATTTTCGACATGATCCAGATTCAGCAAAAACTGCTTCTGGCTTTTCAGCCAGCCGATCGGATCCAGTAACTTAAAGCCCAAGGCATTTACAATGCCGGGCGTATGAATATATTGCTTTGGAATATGACCCTGATGAATGGCCTGTTGCAGATTTTTATTTTTAGAAATCAGTTTATTGGTGGTCGAAAACAGTTTGCCGACCCGTCCTGATGCATAACTGTCGATGGGGCTGCCAACGACCATCAAATTTTTGACATGTTCAGGCGAATGCAAGGCGGTATAAAGCGTGACAAATACCCCAGCCATACTCCAGCCGTGTAGGGAAATGAACTGACTGTCCGAATGCTTGCAGATGGTTTCAATAGATTGAGGAATGGCTGCATCAATAAAAGACAAAAAGTTTAAGTGACGATGTCTAAAGTTAAAACGTTTCCATTCCACCAGATAGACATCAAAACCGCTATGCTGAAAATGCTTGACCAGCGAACGATAGGGATACAGATCATAGATATCCATATTGATGGCGAGAGGGGCGACAAATACCAGCGGCTCCTTGTATTTCTTATCGGGTGAGGCGTAATAGCGAATCTTGCAAAACTCGGTGCTGGCAATATATTCAAAAGGCGTTTTTTGCGACAGAATCAGAGAGGAGGCATTAAACATCCGGGCACTGAAATGTTTCAATTTTTTTTGCTGGCGCTGAAAGTTTTGTTTTAACTGAATCATGTAAATAAAATATCCGTATCCGGGGAAGGATTGATCGAAGTCTAAGCAATAATTGCTTATTATGCCTTGACCTGAAATAGCATAGGCGCTCAAAATGTTGGCAATTTTTTACAAAAGGCAGCCTTAGGGCTGAGGTAGAGCGATGAGCCAGCAAGACGATATTTCATATCAATTAGAAACTTTAGCCATCCGTATAGGTCATACCCGTAGCTTTGAGGGTGAGCATGCTGAACCCATTTTTCTAACATCGTCATTTGTTTATGAAAATGCCGCCGAAGCTGCTGCGAAATTTTCAGGTCAGGAACCGGGCAATATCTATTCTCGCTTTACCAACCCAACCGTTGCCATGTTTGAAAAACGTCTGGCGGCACTCGAAGGTGCAGAGCGCGCCGTTGCTACCAGTTCAGGTATGGCTGTCATTATGGCAGTGACCATGGCTTTTTTGAAAGCAGGTGATCACGTCATCTGCTCACGTGCAGTCTTTGGTTCGACTGTTTCGCTATTTGAAAAATATGTCGCAAAATTTGGGGTTAGTGTCGATTTTGTAGATTTGACCGATCTTGATGCATGGAAAAATGCCATCCAGCCTGAAACCAAATTACTGTTTGTTGAATCTCCATCAAACCCGCTTGCAGAAGTGGCTGACATTCAGGCATTGGCTGATATTGCCCATGCCAATGATGCTTTACTGGCAATCGACAATAGCTTCTGTACACCAGTGTTACAACAACCCCTCAAATTTGGTGCAGACCTGGTGGTGTATTCTGCGACTAAATATCTGGATGGTCAGGGCCGTGCCTTAGGTGGAGCTGTGGTTGGAAACCATAAACTGCTGGAAGAAATCTTTGGTTATGTGCGTACCACAGGTCCTTCAATGAGTCCGTTTAATGCATGGGTATTCCTGAAAGGCTTGGAAACGTTACGTTTACGTATGCGTGAGCATTCAGCAAGTGCGCAGCAACTGGCTGAATTTCTGGATCAGCATCCAAAGGTAGAGAAGGTTTATTATGCCGGTCTGCCTGCGCATATCGGTCATGCGCTGGCAGTGAAACAGCAGACGGGTTTTGGTGGCATTGTGTCTTTTGAGGTGAAAGGCGGTCGTGAAGCCGCTTGGACAGTCATTGACAATACCCGGTTTATCTCGATCACCGGTAACCTGGGGGATGCGAAATCAACCATTACCCATCCGGCAACCACCACACACGGTAAATTATCGCCTGAAGCCAAAGAAGCAGCAGGTATTCGCGAAGGTTTAATTCGTGTTTCTGTTGGTTTAGAAGAGATTGGTGATATTATTCGTGATATTACTCGTGGTTTAGATCTTATCTAATTTTATAAATTTATGTTCGGAGATATTTATGAACATTAATATGTTGATGCAGCAAGCTCAGCGCATGCAAAAAGAAGTTGAAAACAATGTAAAAAAAGCCAAAGAAGAGCTGGCACAAACTGAAGTGCATGCCGAAGCGGGCGGTGGTTTGGTCAAAGTCACCATGACTTGCCGCAATGTGGTGAAGCGTATCGAAATCAACCCTGAATTACTTCAGGATGATCCAGACATGATCGAAGATCTGATTGCTGCTGCAATGAATGATGCTGCGCGTCAGGCAGAATTGGTCTCTGATGAAAGAATGAAAGCAGCAAACTCGGGTATGGGTTTACCACCGGGTCTGGCAGGTATGTTCTAAGGAAGAATGCGCAATGTTTAGTGATCGTTTTGATCAACTGGTTCAAGCATTACGCATTTTGCCAAGCGTTGGGCCGAAATCGGCTCAACGTATGGCATTGCATATGATCATGAAAAATCGTGAAGGTGCAATTGGTCTGGCGCATGCGTTGACTGAGGCGACCAACTACATTCATGAGTGTTCGGTTTGTCATTCATTGACTGAAGATGAAGTGTGCAATATCTGTACGTCGCTAGATCGTGATGATGAATTGCTCTGTGTGGTGGAATCACCTGCAGATGTTATGGCGATTGAGCAAAGTGGCAGCTTTAGAGGGAAATACCATGTACTGGGCGGGCATTTGTCACCGCTCGATGGGATTGGTCCTGAAGAAATTGGCATTCCGTATTTGTTGCACCGTTTGGCCAATGGTCAGGTGAAGGAAGTCATTCTCGCTACTAATGCGACGGTAGAAGGTCAGGCCACGGCACATTATCTGGTGGAAGCCAGCAAGCATCTGCCGATCCAGATGACTCGAATTGCCCAAGGTGTACCACAGGGCGGTGAACTGGAATATGTCGATAGTCATACCTTGAGTCAGGCCGTACATAACCGGATGCGCATGAAGTAAGATAGACTTAAAAATCTTGTTAGTTTTAATATAAAAAAGATATTATTTAAAATCTAGAGCCTAATAAATAAGGGGTATTTTTGCTAGATAGAGCAGAATCAGCGTTATTTTTTATACAAAAATTCTATAGATCAGTTAATATGGATCTATCGAGAATCTAATTTTAGACTCAGTCTTTATGTTTCAATTTATTCAACATCAAAACGATTTATACCCTGTGCTGAACCTGATGGATCAGAGTTCTGTTTACGGGTTGGATACCGAATTTATCAAGGTCGATACTTTGTGGCCGAAACTGGGTGTGTTTCAGATCAATGTAGACAACAAGGTCTATTTGCTGGATGGAACCACCCTGGATCTGACTGAGTTCTTCAATAAAGTTTTTAACGCCCAGCAGAATATTTTTCATGCTTGTAGCGAAGATATTGATCTGCTTTATCACTATACCCAAAAGAAATCACTGACCAATGTGTTTGATACCCAGGTCGGCATGTCTTTTCTGGGGCATGGTCTGCAAGTCAGCTATCAGAATGCGCTCAAACAGATGCTGGAAGTCGATATCGAAAAAGACCAGACCCGTTCTAACTGGCTGGCACGTCCTTTAAGTTCAGAACAATTACTTTATGCGGCCAATGATGTGCATTATCTGGTCAAGCTGTCTGACAAAATCAAACAAGAGCTGGATACGAAATACCTACTGGATTTCGCCTTGCAAGACTGTCGTTTCTTGACTCAGGAAATTGGTGAAGATACACCAACGGCCTTGTTATATCAGGATGTGGGGAATTATCGCCATTCACGCCGTCAGCTGATGCAATTACAGCAATTGATGGTCTGGCGCGATCAGATTGCCAAAGCACTGAATCAGCCACGTAGTTTTATCTTAAAGAATGTCAGTATGATTGATCTGGTCGAGAAGTTCCCGCGCAATAACTTCCAGTTGAGTCAAGTCAAAGATATCCGTTCAAATGTGGTTCGTGAACATGGTAAAACTATTTTAGATTTATTGAAATTCTTGCCGGAACCGGAAAGCTGGCCGTTACGTCTGGCGCGTCCAATCCGTCACTCCTCCAAAGATATCGGCGAAAAGATCGATAACATCATTCAAAATGTAGTCGATGAAACCTCAATTCCAAAAGAAGTGCTGATGCGTAAAAAATGGCTGAATGCCTTGTATCAGCATGTGGTCTTTCATAAGGATGAGCAGGATCTGCCGGATTATCTGCTGGGCTGGCGCTATGAACTGTTAACCCAGCCACTGATTCAGGTGCTGCATCAGGATGAATCTTATTTATCGACCCAGATGAAAGTCAGTGAGTGATCACTTGCAGGATTGGTTAAAGATAGAGCAATTATACAAAATCACGACTGATGCGTGAGACGTGGCTAATGTTTCTGTCTTTTTTTTGATGTATCCTTGCGGATGTTTTTCCAGAAAAGTCGTTTGAAACATGCAAGTGTCTATCTACAAATCCAGCAAAAAAAGTGAAATGTATCTGTATGTGGCGCGTCCTGCGGATGAAAGCGAAGCTGAAATATTCGAGCCACTCAGCGTATTGTCTGAGCCCGTACAAGCCGCATTTGGACGTGCGACTTTTGTCATGCATCTTGAACTGAGCGAATCGCGTAAACTGGCACGTGCCAATGTATTGCATGTGATGGATTCTATTGCTACACGTGGTTTCTTTTTGCAAATGCCGCCAGAAGGCTTGATTGATCCGAATGCAGTCGCTCCAGAAGGATTGCGTGGCGCTTAATGTTAATTCAGGAGTTGTGAAATGAATGGTTATGTTGCTGTCTTAGACTCAATTCCTGAACAGAGCATTGCTGTTGCAGTTTATCTGCTGGGCAGCCTGATTGCTTTATGGTGCTGGTATGGCGTAACCAAGCGACTGCCTAAGCCGCTAGGTGGTTTTTTGTGGATTTTAGGCTTTGCCATTCTATTGACACCGACGGTATCCGAGGGGCCGAATGCCTCTATCGCACCTGCAATTTTTGGCTTGCTGTTTGGTGTGTTGACCAAAGAGCAAGCTCTGATTTGGATTAATGCGTCACTTATTTTATTTGTCATTGGGATTGGATCTGTGATTGGCTATTGCTGGTCGACCTATGTGTCGAACAAAGGCAATCTTCGTGTTCACAAGAAAAGTTCACCGCTGTAAGCAAAAAATAAGGTTAAATCATGTCTGCTGATCATCAACAATTTTCAGGTACGGCTCAGTACATTGCGACTGACAGTTTAAAGCTGGCAGTTAAAGCCGCACGTAGTTTACAAAAACCGTTACTGGTCAAAGGTGAACCTGGTACAGGAAAAACCTTATTGGCCGAACAGGTGGCAGAAAGCCTGGGCTTGAAGCTGATCACCTGGCACATCAAGTCCACGACCAAGGCACAGCAAGGTCTGTATGAATACGATGCGGTGTCGCGCCTGCGTGATAGTCAGCTTGGTGATGACCGTGTCTATGACATCAAGAACTACATCAAGCCGGGTAAACTGTGGGAAGCCTTTACTAGCGAAGAGCGCTGTGTTCTGCTGATTGATGAAATTGACAAGGCCGATATCGAGTTTCCAAATGACTTGTTGCATGAACTCGATAAAATGTCGTTCTATGTTTACGAGACTGGCGAGACCATTACTGCAACCCAGCGTCCAATCGTCATCATTACTTCAAATAATGAAAAAGAATTGCCAGATGCATTCCTGCGCCGTTGTTTCTTCCACTATATCGAATTCCCGGATGAAGCCACCATGCGCGAAATCATCGATGTGCATTTCGAGAATATCTCTGCCACATTGGTGAATGAAGCTTTACAGGTCTTCTTCAAATTACG
Organism: Acinetobacter sp. F-1; assembly: GCF_022869025.1. Classification (NCBI taxonomy): domain Bacteria; kingdom Pseudomonadati; phylum Pseudomonadota; class Gammaproteobacteria; order Moraxellales; family Moraxellaceae; genus Acinetobacter; species Acinetobacter sp. F-1. Next base: position 199,256 of record NZ_JAJKFX010000005.1, read on the forward strand.
TCAGATTCCCGGTTTAAAAAAACCACCTTCAACCTCTGAACTGATTGACTGGCTCAGCCTGCTCATGGCCGACGACATGCCGGAAGATATTTTGCGCAATACTGATAAATCCAAAGCGATTCCACCCTTGTACGGCGCCTTGATCAAAAATGAGCAAGATGTACAGTTGCTTGAACGTCTAGCCTTTATGTCACGTCGTTAAGGGAGAAACACGCATGTTTGTGCGACTGTTTTATACCTTACGCAAATACGGCGTACCGGTCTCAACCCGTGAGCTGATCGATTTGAATCAGGCGGTTGCGGCTGGACTGGTCTTTGCCGATCAGGATGAGTTCTATCAGCTGGCCAAAACTGTAATGGTTAAGGATGAGCGCTATTTCGACAAATTCGATCGCGCCATGAAAGACTATTTTGATGGTATCGCGACCTTTGATCTGGATGAACTGCTGAATCAGGTGCATAAGCTGCCCAAAGACTGGTTCGATCTTGAACTGCTTGAAAAGCATTTGACTCCTGAACAGCGCGAAGAGCTGAAAAAAGCCGGATCATTAGAAGAGCTGATGAAAATGCTGGAAGAGCGCTTGCGCGAACAGCATAAAAAACATCAGGGTGGCAACAAGATGATTGGTACCGGCGGCACTTCGCCTTTCGGTGCTTATGGTGATCATCCGGAAGGGGTGCGTATTGGTGGGCCGGGACGGAAACGCTCTGCGGTAAAAGTCTGGGAGCAGCGTCAATATCGCAACCTCGATGATGAGCAGATTCTGGGAAGTCGCCAGATGCAAATGGCACTGCGCCGTTTGCGTAAATTCGCGCGTCAAGGAGCAGCCGAAGAGCTGGATATCGATGGCACGATTCGTGAAACCGCCAAGCAGGGTATTTTAGACGTACAGCTGGTGCCTGAACGCCGTAACCGCATTAAAGTCTTGATGCTGTTTGATGTCGGCGGTTCGATGGACTCGCATATTGCCCAGTGTGAAAAGCTGTTTAGCGCAGCCAAAACCGAATTTAAAACCCTGGACTATTTTTATTTCCATAACTGCCTGTATGACTATGTCTGGAAAGACAATATCCGCCGTTCCAGCTCGCGCATGAATACCTGGGATTTATTCAATACCTATGGCCGTGATTACCGGGTGATTGTGGTTGGTGATGCCAGTATGGCGCCTTATGAAATCACCTCGGTCGGTGGTTCGGTTGAATATATGAATGATGAAGCAGGACAGGTCTGGTTGCAGCGTCTACGTCAGCATTTTGATAAAACCGCATGGCTCAATCCCGAAGAAGAAAATTATTGGCATTACACGCATAGCATTGGTTTGATTAAGCAAATCTTTGAGAACCATATGTTTCCAATGACCTTAAAAGGCATAGAGGATATGACCAAATATTTGGCACGTTAATTCCATTTTTCTATCAGTGACTTTATCTATTGTTATTAGTGCTTTAATGAAAATCGCTTTAAGATGAAGTCACAATTTCTATTTTAAATCCAGTTTTCAGGGATCGCTATGGATCATCAAATTAATGGTATTGCATTACCGAATGAAGCAGGTTTCTTTGGTAATTATGGCGGTCAGTTCATTCCGCCTGATCTTAAACAGGCGATGGATGATATTAATGTTGCATATCAGGAAATTCGCCATACTCCGGAATTTCAAAACGAGCTTAAAGACCTGTTTGCCAACTATGTGGGTCGTCCAAGTCCTTTATTTCATGCCAAGCGTCTGTCAGATCAGTTAGGCGGTGCACAGATTTATCTGAAACGTGAAGATTTAAATCATACAGGTGCACACAAGATCAATCATTGTCTGGGTGAGGCTTTGCTGGCCAAATACATGGGCAAGACCAAAGTCATTGCAGAAACTGGTGCGGGTCAGCACGGCGTCGCATTGGCAACTGCCTGTGCCTTGGTTGGGATTCCATGTGAAATTCACATGGGTCAGGTGGATATTGAAAAAGAGCATCCAAACGTCGTAAAAATGAAGATTCTGGGTGCGCGCCTGATCTCTGTGACGCGTGGTACAGCAACCCTGAAAGATGCAGTTGATAGTGCATTTGAAGAATACTTGAAAGACCCGAAAAATTATATCTATGCCATTGGTTCGGTGGTGGGGCCGCATCCATTTCCAATGATGGTACGTGATTTCCAGTCCATTATCGGTGATGAAATCAAAGTGCAAAGTAATGACCGTTTTGGTGCAAACCCGGACTATGTGGTGGCCTGTGTTGGCGGTGGTTCCAATGCAGTGGGTGCATTTACCGCGTTTTTAAATGAACCGGAAGTAAAGCTGGTGGGCGTAGAGCCGGGAGGTCATGGCCTGGACACCGATATGCATTCGGCGACCTTAACACTGGGTAAACCAAGTCAATTGCATGGTATGGCCTGCTATGTGCTGGAAGATGAACAGGGCGAACCTTTGCCGGTTCATTCGATCGCATCAGGTCTGGATTATCCAGGGGTGGGTCCGCAGCATAGTTTGCTTAAAGACTTAGGTCGGGTTGAATACACCACAGCGACCGATCAGGAATGTCTGGATGCTTTCATGACCTTGTCACGTGTCGAAGGTATTGTGCCGGCATTAGAAAGTTCACATGCAGTCGCTTGGGCGATTCGTGAGGCGGGTAAGTTGCCAAAAGAAGTCAAAATCGTGGTCAATCTTTCTGGGCGTGGTGATAAAGACTCAGATTATGTGGCAGAGAAACTGGGTTTAAATTAAGTTCGCTGACAATATTGATATAAAAATCCCGGTCATGTACCGGGATTTTTTATAGGTGAAATCTGCGTCTTTGTCATGACTTTATTATTTAAATTAAGGGCCTTTAAACTTGATTTTTGCCATGTTTCAGATCTTTTAAAAACACTAAACTGCTTTTAACCTGAAATATATTGCTGTAATTGATCAATCAGTTTGCGTTGGTCATCCATTGCTGCTTTGACCAAATCTCCGATTGAAATCAGACCAAGCAGTTTTTCATCTTCTACCACTGGCAGATGCCGTAGATGGCGCTCAGTCATTAAGGCTAAACAGTCTTCTACAGTCGTCGAGGTATTTACGGTAATCACTTTAGAGGTCATGATTTCATTGACTGTGGTATCGAAAGAGGTTCTTTGCATCAGGGCGATTTTACGGGTGTAATCCCGCTCCGACAAAATCCCTACCACGTTATCTTCATGCGTTACCACAAGTGCCCCGATTCCTTTATCAGCCATCAAGGTGATGGCCTCTAAAACAGTAGAATCTGGACGGATGGTATAAATAGCTTGATGCATTTTTTCATTCAGCACCTGTGCCACATTGGTCATGCTTCATCATCCTTACTGGTCAATTTATTATTAATCCTAGAGTATGCCTTCAACCTGAACATCTCTAAGTGTTTAGGTTTTAGTCTTTATAAATAGCATGTTATTTACGCAATGTGCAGTCTTTGTTGTGAAAAAAATAGGTGACGCATCTGTGCAGTGCTCAGTTTAAGTCTGGTGCCATTGGTATTGCACAGGGCTGGGGTGACATTCAGGCGCGACAAGGTCGGCAATAATGCATTTTCAAAATCTTCAGAATTGATTTTACGCGGAGCATAATCAGGCCAATGTTGCTGGGCATAATTTTTGGCATCGAGAGGATTTAGCCAAAACGGGAAAATACAGTCTTCCTGATCACGCATCATTGCCCAGCCTTTATGATATGCGCCCCATAGCTCGCCACAATTCCTTAAAGATTTCAGCATGGTGATCTTGAAAAGGGATTCTTTACAGATCGGATCAATTTGAATAATTTTTCGTGGTTTCATTAGAATAAAGTGCTATTGGATGTCAGACCTTATTCTAGGAACTTTATAAGTAATTACTGTTTCAGCTTTGCAAGGATTGGTAAGAAAATATGTATTTATTGCTATTTATCGAAAAAAAAGGGCTGAAAAAAACGCCACCTAGGTGACGTTTCATTATGCTTGCAGGGTGGCCATGTTCTGCCAGTACTGCGCTTTGAGTGAATCCCGTTCTACACGGAAACCTTGATAATAAAGTTCTGCTAAAAAAAGCGCTGCTTTACCATGACCTGCACGAGCTGCATCTTCAAGCTGTTTTACCGCATCCACAAAGTTCATTTGGGATTGGATGGTATTCACGGCATCTGCATACAGATGTTCCAGATCGTGTTGAGAGAGTTGTTGTATCATATAAAAACTCCTTAATTTTAATTATGATTACAGGACAGACTAATCAGTCTAAATACAAATATAACTTAGTATTGTTAAACTAATATTACAAAATAATGGAAAAGTCAACCATTCGATTTTATTCGTTTACTTTAGTTATAGTTTACATGACTAAACTATACACACTTATAAATATTATTAAGATAAATTGTAAATAGAGATCAAACAATAAGGAGAAAGCCATGATGACAAGAACTTTAGATGGTGTAAATTTTGATATGCCACCAACTGCTGGGCAAATCCTTGAACTTGCACATTTGCATCGCAAGAAACTGGATGACGCTATATTTAGTAAATATACGCATCTAGGTAATTATGGACTGGCACAACGTAAAGAGGTGTATGACTTTACCCGTGCTCTGGACGTCAATCAGCGTGAGCAGTTCTATAAACTCTATAATGGCGAGTTGGTTCGAATTGCAGATGAAGATCGCCTGCATCCCCCTGAAGCAGAAGCGGGGTTAAGTAAATTTGCTGTTGCACTGGTATTGGTGATTGTAGCATTGGTGCTCTATTCCACTATTCTGAGCAGAATGATGAGCTAATCCGCAGAGTCGTGGATTTTAGCCCTGCTAAATATGGCGCTACTGACTTGAACTTATATAAGCCTAACCATACACTACCTTTAACTTGAGGTAGTGTATGTCTATAGATACAGAAAAGTTAATTCAATGGTTCAGCAGAATCAAGCTGGAACAGATTTATAATATTGTTGTCATTTTTATGGTTGTGGTAATTTTATTTTTAGCCGCATTGGCTCTCTATCGTCCGCTTAGCATCTCTCAAATCACCCAGATTCGGCAACTTTCTGAACAGCAAAATTTGCCCCAAACTCAGGATCTGGCACTGGCTCTATTAGAGCAGCAGCATATCCGTCGTGGGCAGTATCTTAAATTGATGCAGGCCTATCAGCAGGAGTCTCTGCGGGCGCGTCAGCTGCCACCGCTCTCGGTGGAGATGCCTTAGGCACAGGGTTTGCTGGCAAATTGAAATTGGCATCCATTAAATTCTGCTCCAAACGCATTTTCAAGGCATCTTTATCCAGTTCTTTATTGACCACGACCAGCGTTAGGCGGTCTGGATGTAAATGTTTGCGTATTGCATTTTGCACATCCTTTGCGCTAATTCTGGCTAGACGTTCCGGATAACTGGATAAATAATCATTTTGCTCACTATAAAAGCCCATATTGCCTAACTGGGCATTAATGGTGGCATTGCTGCTGTAATTGTTAGGGAAGGCGCGCAGCATGCCTGCTTTGGTTTCTTCCAGACGTTGAGTGTCAATCGGTTGGCTGACAAAATTGATAAATGCCTGATGTGCAATCTGAATACTCTCTAGTAGCTGATCCTGCCGTGTAGAATATTTAAAGCTGAATACTCCGGGTGCCTGACTAAAGCTGAATGAGCTATAAGCGCCGTAGCTAAAACCACGTTTGACCCGCAGTTCCTGCATCAGTACCGCATTAAATCCACTCCCGCCAAACATGCGGTTGGCGACTTCTAGGGCCAGTCGGTCTTCAGTAAAGCGTGATGGCCCTATATGTCCAAAAGTGATATGCGCCTGAGACGAGTTATAGGGTAAATGCACCACTTCAAAACCAGATTTAATTTCAGGCTGTGGTAATGCAGCTGCTTTTTGACCTTGAGTTAAATTGCCGGCAATCCGTTCTGACAGTTCCAGCGCCTGTTTGGGGCTGAGTTTACCGGTAATAGCAATATTCATATTTTGCGCCACCAGAAACTGATCACGGAATTGTTTTAATAATTCGGCATTAATTTTCTTGGTACTGCCTTGGGTGCCACTAATTGGTTCTGCATAAGGATGCTGACCATATAGAGTACGATAAAAACGAATATCCATCAGCCGGCTTGGATTTTCCTGTAATTGCTTTTGTCCCACTTGGGTATTGCTTAAAGCCAGATTAATACTGGAGGGTTTAAATGACGCATTCTTTAGAACTTCCATCATCATTCCGAGTGCCGGTTCCAATTTATTTGGATCTGAAAGCGTACGCAGCCGAACCACAAACATGTCTCGATAGGCCTGTACGCTAAATTGTGCTCCAGTCTGGTCAAAAATTGCCGCCACCTGATTCGCACTATATCTGTCTGTGCCTTCACGCATCAGCCTGGCTGCCATGCTGGACAGGCCATAGAGTCCTTTAGTAATTTCCTGATCACGCGCCGAGCCGGCATTAAAGGTCAGCTGGATATCCACCATTGGAAGATCTTGGGTTTCAACAAATAGCGTACGTACCTGATAGCGATTGTTCAGGTCGTGAATATGCGGTGCCTGAAATTCACGCTGCGGATTGAGATTTTTCAGGCTTTGCAACAGAGGGATAGACTGTAACTGACTCGGATTATCGTTTTGATCGGGTTGAGGGTCCAGATAATTTTCTGCATGAACAGCAGAAGCAAAACTTAAAATAAAACTAAGTAAAAAAGGGCGAAGATGATGACGCATTGCAATCCCCATTATTGGGCTTTTTGTTCAGGTGAGAGATAAAGTGTGCTGAGATTGTCTCGGACGAAATAGGCATTGGCGACACGCTGGATATCCTGAACGCTGACACTTTCAAAATGCTTGGGTAGTTCATCCATCAGCCGATAACTCAGTCCATTGACTTCCAGATTGCCAATCATTTTGGCCTGGCCGGCAATATCATCCTGACTATAAATCAAACTGGAGATAAAGCGGGTGCTGATACGATCTACTTCCTGTTGGGTCATGGCGGTGGTTTTGAGTAAATCCACTTCATCCTGAATCGCTTGTTGTGACTCTTGCAAAGATACGCCTGGCGCAGGTAAGGCAGAAATGCCAAACAGGCTGTCACCACGATTATAAGGATCATAAGAAGCGCTGACAGAGGTCAGAATTTTACGATCACGCACCAGACGGTCTTGCAGGCGTGAAGAAATGCCGCTGTCCAAAAGGCTACGAATAATGGTCAAGGCATACGCATCTTGGGGGTTTTTGGCAGTGCCGAGGGATTTCACATTCCAGGTCATGTACAGATTGGGCACCTGAACATTGCTGTTAATTTCCATATGCCGATAGCCTAAGCGCTCAAACTCCAGCACATCATTACGTGGCGGTGTTGGACACGCAGGAATATCTCCAAAATATTTTTGCACTTGCGCTAAAGCCGCTTCCGATTCCACATTTCCGACAATTACCAGAATGGCATTATTGGGGCTATACCAGTCCCGATACCATTTTTTGACATCATTTAACTGAATATTGTTCAGGGTTTTCATATGTCCAATCACCGGTTGGCGATAATGGCTGGTCGGATAACTGATCCATTTAAAGCGTTCAAAGGCCTGAGCGCGCGGGTTGTCATCGGTACGCTGGCGCCGTTCTTCCATCACCACTTTAATTTCTGGCTCAAAGTCCTGCTGCCGCAGTAATAAATTGCTCATGCGGTCAGATTCAAGTTCCAGTGCCATAGGGAAATAGGCCTTAGGATAGAGCTGATAATAATTGGTGTAATTGGTAAAGGTGGCGGCATTGATGCTACCGCCATAAATCCGGCTCAGACGGGTAAATTCGTCATTTGGAACTTTATGCGTACCTTTGAACATCATGTGTTCAAGTGCATGCGAGACCCCCAGAATATTGCCAGATTCATCACTGCTGCCGACTTTGTACCAGATCTGGGTCATCACCATGGGCGCACGATGGTCTTCCCGAATAATGACTTTTAATCCATTACTTAAAGTGGTTTCAAAAGTGGTGCGTGATAATTCACTACGAGTCTGGGCTTGGGCCTGATTAATACTTAATCCCAGCAATAGGACACCAAGTGGATAAAGCGTTTGTTTAATCATTCTGGAAAAAGAGGAGACAGTCAAAAAGGTAGCGGACACTAGATCTCCCAAAAAATAGGCATTTGTATTTAGGGTTATTTTTAATAAATGCGGAGATGAAAGCAACCAAGAGCTGTAGCTTTTTGGTATGTTTGTCCAGCATTTGCATTGCTAGCTGCAAAGCAGGCAAGTTATGGTAGAATCTGGGTTTTTAACGCAATGCTTTTCAAGGATTCGGCATGCAACAGCAATCTAATGGGCAAAACAAATTTTTGATTGATGCTGATATCGGAGATGATGATGTCACATTACCGAGCTTACCTGCGGTCAATGTGCCTATCGTAGAAACGCCAAGCGAAGCAGCTGTAGTTTCTGCACCTGTCGTAACAGAAACTGAAAATGAAGATTCTGCGGCGAAAGGTGGCTTCTTTAGCCGTATGAAAGAGGGTTTAACCAAAACCCGTAAAAACCTTGCCGATGGGATGGTCAATATCCTGATCGGTGGTAAAGAAATTGATGATGAATTATTAGAAGAAGTCGAAGAGCAGCTGCTGGTGGCCGATATTGGTGTGGAAGCCACCAAGACCATCATTGCTAACCTGACCGAGCGTACCGAACGTGGTGACTTGATCTACTCGCATTCACTGTATAAGGCGCTTCAGGAAGAACTGGTGGCTTTATTGGCACCCCGGGTAAAACCGCTACACATTGATCCGAATAAATCGCCTTATGTGATTTTAGTGGTCGGTGTAAATGGTGTAGGTAAAACCACCACGATTGGCAAACTAGCCAAACGTCTGCAAGGTGAAGGCAAGACTGTCATGCTGGCGGCAGGTGATACTTTCCGTGCAGCTGCAACGGAGCAGCTACAGATCTGGGGTGAGCGTAATAATATTGCGGTCGTGGCTCAAGGCAATGGTGCAGACTCGGCTTCAGTCATTTTCGATGCTTTTGAAAGTGCGCGTGCCAAAGGCGTAGATGTATTAATTGCTGATACAGCTGGTCGTTTGCATAACAAAGGTCATTTGATGCAAGAGTTGACCAAAGTAAAACGTGTCATGCAGAAAATTGATGCGACTGCACCACATGAAGTGATGTTGGTTGTCGATGCCGGAACAGGTCAGAATGCCATTAACCAGGTCGAAATGTTTGATGAGGCGGTAGGCCTAACCGGTTTGACCATTACCAAACTCGATGGGACTGCCAAAGGTGGCGTACTGTTTAATATTGCCAGTCGTACTCATGTGCCGATTCGCTTTATTGGTGTGGGTGAGAAAATTGATGACTTGCGTCCTTTCTCTGCCAAATCTTTTGTTGCTGCATTGTTTGAAACTGAAAATAAATAATGCGTGATAATTCACACAAACTCCGCTAAGTGCGGAGTTTGTTGTTTTTGAGGGGTTTGAATGCTTTAAAAATCAGCTAGAAAATATGAACCAGATCTATCTACCGTAATAAAGCCATTATACTTGTATGGGATTATTCGAGCTGTTTTAGCTGGGTTTTGTGGGGGGAAGAAATGGCATTGCTAAATAAAATTGGTCAGGTATTAACAAGTGATATAACCAAGGACTTTAAATTTTCGAAAAAAAACAAACCTGATGATGATTTGAAACTGACTTTTGTTGATCAGTTGAAAAAGCGCCGTAGTATTTATGAACTTGGCAAGCGGGTACATTATAGTCAGGCGTATCTGAGTGAAATGCTTCAGGCAGCAGTTCGCAGTTGTCCTTCAGCCTATAATTCCCAAAGTACGCGGATTGTAGTGTTATTTGCGGATTCTCATTATAAGTTTTGGGAACTTGTCAAACAGGTTCAACGCCAGCATGTGCCCACACATATTTACGAAGGTGCAGAGATCAAGTTAAATCAGTGTGCCGCGGCATATGGCACGATTTTATTTTACGAAGATCAAGCCGTGATTCAGCAACTACAAAAGAAAATGCCGCTCAATGCAGAAGATTTCCCGATCTGGTCTGAACAGACATCAGGAATGGCGCAATTTGCCGTGTGGACTGCATTGGCAGATTCGGGTTTAGGTGCATCTTTACAGCATTATAATCCGCAGATCGACACTTTAGTCGCCGAGCATTTTGACATTGAAAAGAGCTGGTTGTTACGTGCCCAACTTTGCTTTGGCTCGATTGAGCAGGCAGCAAAAGAAAAATTAGAACAGCAAGATCAGCACTTTTTTAAAGTATTGGGTTAAAAACCGATGAAGGACGGTATAGCAGCATGGATGCTGCGAATGAAATCTAATACAAATATTCTATTCAGATCTAAGTCTGATTGTTCTATAAATAAAACACATTGTTATGGGAATGCACCTGTTTTAAGTGCTCAAAACACGTAGTATGACTTTATCAGTTTTTAATAATCAAAATACATAGAGGTGAATTTATGGCATTTTTAGATCAAATCAAACAGCGCCGAAGCATTTATACCATTGGGAAAAATGTGAGCCTGGAGCAGGCTGAAATTGAAAATCTCATTAAAGATGCAGTTAAACACAGCCCATCATCTTTTAACTCGCAAACTTCTCGTGTGGTAATTTTATTTGGTCAATCACATGATACTTTCTGGCATATTGTGCGTGAAACCTTGCGTGATCTTGTTTCGACAGATGCATTTGAAGCAACCAATAATAAAATTAATGGTTTTGCAGCAGGTTATGGCACCGCATTGTTTTATGAAGACCAGAATGTGGTGAAATCGATGCAAGAACAGTTTGCACTCTATGCCGATAACTTCCCGGTCTGGTCAGAGCATTCTTCAGCCATTGCGCAGTTTGCAACCTGGACAGCTTTGGCAGAGAAAAATATCGGTGCCTCGTTGCAGCATTACAATCCAATTATTGATGAAGAAGTTGCACAAACTTTTGAAGTTCCATCGCACTGGAAGCTTCGCGCGCAATTGGTCTTTGGTTCTATTGAAGCACCTGCAGGCGAAAAAACCTTTATGGATGATGCGGAGCGTTTTAAAACCTTTGCATAAATCGGGTTTCAGCTAAAAAGAAGTGCTTTTGTGCTTCTTTTTTTATTTGTACTGGCTAATAGCAGATAATTTAAAATTGCTAGTCAAATAAATGCTAAAAGTTCAGGTGAAATAAGAGAAGTTTTTGTCATAAAATTGTCATTTCGACGCGGCATAGTGCAGCTCAACTTTAATAATTAACTTGAAATGAGTAGATGATATGGATTTTCGTATTGCGGCAACTGTAGCGGCACTGTTGTTTAGTACCTCGGTTTTTTCAGCGGTGACTATTACAGTACCTGAAGAAATTAAGATCGTTGCGGTAAATAATCAGGAAATAAAATCAAGTCTATTACGTTCTAATTCAACTTATAAACTGGATGCTGGAATGAATAATATCAGCGTCCGCTATAATGAGTTTTTTCAGCACTCTGATAATTCACATGACATTTTAAAGTCGGGAGTGCTTACTGTAAAAACTCCAGAGCTTAAAGATGGTGAAACCTATCGTTTAGCGTTAATTAATGCACCTCAGAATTTTGACGAAGCTAAAAAGTACCAGGATCAGCCCATCATTGGCTTATATGATGCAAAAAATCAGCTGCTTGTTCAGCAAGCGGGCGCTAAAGATGCAGCGAGAACATGGTTTGCAAATAATGTATTGACCAAAACAGTCGAGATGAGTAGCAAGTCAGCAACATCACTTAATCAACCAGCACCTGTATATGCTCAGGCAGCTAGTGTAGCTACGGTCGCCACTCCTCAAACTCAATTCATCGGGCAGAATGATCAACAACTCATTCAATTATGGCAAAAGGCCTCCAAAGCTGAACGTCAAAAATTTATGACTTGGTTGGCTGAACAGACGAATTAAAAGATAAAGTATGAAGGATCAAATGGTATTGATGCTTTTTTAATAGGTAGAGTGCAGAGATTTATATTTGGTTATACTTTTAATGCAAAAAATCTGGAAAATCTCTCAGAAAAGGCTAAAAATAACATTTTAGATTAAAAAATAAACGTACACGTCACTTTTTTGAATCTTTTTGAGAAAAGCCCTTGCGCTTGTTTTTAAAGTGTATAGAATACGCTGCATCAGGCGATACAGCAAAACGAACTTAGCTGATTAAGTTAGGTTGTTGTGTGAGTTGCCTGGTAGCTTGTTTCTGACGAAGG